>JBBRDD010000004.1:0-61490 GCA_038204235.1 Desulfobulbales bacterium | reverse complement strand
CCAGGAGAACAGACGCTGGTGCATGCCCCGCACTGGAAACAGTTCTCTTCATCCCGACGAATTCTTGCAGCCATCCTCTCAATCTTCACGCCCAGGTTTCGTAAATAGTCGAGTCCGGCCTTTACATTCGTTTTACTGCTCCCTTTAAGTTCTATAATCATCAGCCCTTCACGCTGCAAAAGAATATCCGCTTTGAGAATATTAAATTCTATGTCGTATTCTTTCACCAGCCGGTAAATAAATGGTTGATCGCTGGTATCCTTTGGAAATCGCAAAATATAAATCTGAGTGTACACCTTCTGCCCTCTCTCTTAAAATTAACCTCAGGTCGCTCTCTGAAATAAATGATCATAACGCAGACCTGCGTAAAAAACAATTTTTCACAAGATATCTAATGAAGAAGCACTTGAGAAATTGTTTTTGCTCAAAAAGCTGAAACCAACCGTGTTGTCCCTGAATTTCTCCCTGAACCTTGCAAGATTCATTCATTTAGGTATAATCGACGAGTTTATGTCAGTATACTACGCATCCCACACATGAATAAGCACAACTCTACACAATATTTCAAGGATATTCATGAATACAGCACTTAAGTTAAAACTTGCCTTTCTGGTATCGATCATTCTCCTGTCATTTGTCACCGTGGTTCCTTCCTTTTACAAGAATACCCCGAAATGGTGGAAAACCTATATGGCTCCGGAAGGACTGCGCTTAGGCCTTGACCTGCAGGGCGGGATGCATCTTATTTTAAAAGTCAACCTGAAAAAAGCGGAAGAAAATTCACTGGAACTGGCGGCCAACGACCTGAAGGACACTCTCTCGGGAGAGTCGATAAGTGCGGTCAGGAGTCCCTCCTCATCAGCGGACACGATTATCTTTACTTTGCCCAACACCAGTGCTGTCGACAAGGTAAAAAATCTTATCAGCGAGGACTTTCCCGATATAGATGCCAGAATCGAAACGAAAGAAGGCAACTTCCCTCGTCTCTTCCTGACCCTAAAGACTGATAAAATAGCCTATATAAAAACGCACGCTGTTGACCAATCGCTTGAGATACTTCGTAACCGGATCGATCAATTCGGCGTTGCCGAGCCAGTCATCATCCGCCAGGGCGACGATGAAATCGTCATCCAGTTGCCCGGAATCAAAGACCCAAAACGAGCCCTGAAGCTGCTTGGTGACACCGCCCAGCTGGAGTTCAAAATTGTCGCCGACTCCGCAGGACTGAATCTCAATGAACTGATTGCCCAGGCCAAAAGTGCCAAAGAGTGGCGAGACGGGGAGAGCATAAGCAAGCTGAACCGTGCTCTGCTGGGAAGACTGCCGGACAATACCTCGCTCTATTTTGAAAAAGAAATCGATAAGCAGACCAAGCAAGAAACGCTAGTGCCGCTGCTTCTTGACGACAAGATTCTCATGACCGGCGACATGGTCAAAGACGCCCAGGTAAGGATCGGCGGTAATTTTAACGAACCGTATGTAAGTATCGATCTGACCGGCCGGGGAGGCAAGGTTTTTGCCCATATAACTGAGAAAAATGTTGGCCGGCGAATGGCCATTGTGCTGGATGGTGTTGTTCGCTCAGCCCCGGTTATCCGCGAGCGTATCCTTGGCGGCTCAGCCCAGATCAGCGGCAGCTTTACCCACGAAGAAGCAGCAGACCTGGCAATTGTCCTGCGAGTCGGCGCCTTGCCCGCGCCAGTGGATATAATCCAGAATATGACGGTCGGCTCAACCCTCGGCCAGGATTCCATCAACAAAGGTATCACCTCCGGCGCCTTTGGAGCCATTATGGTGGTGGCCTTTATGCTTATCTATTACCGGCTCTCCGGCGTTATTGCCAATTGTGCGCTGGTCCTCAATATCCTCCTGCTGTTTTCCGGCCTGGCCATACTCAACGCCACCCTGACCCTGCCGGGTATTGCCGGTATTATCCTGTCTGTCGGAATGGCGGTTGATGCCAATGTTCTTATCTTTGAAAGGATGCGCGAAGAATATGCTCTTGGTAAATCAGTAAGATCCAGTATCGATGGAGGATACAGCAATGCCTTTTCCACTATCGTCGACTCCCAGGTAACCACGCTGATCACCGCAGTGGCGCTGTTCATTTTCGGGACCGGACCGATTAAAGGATTTGCCGTCACCCTCTCCTTAGGCATTATATTCAACCTCTTTGCCTCCCTGTTCTTTTCCCGGCTGATGTTCGACACAATCAATGCCGTCCGCCCCATGCAGCGGCTTAATTTTATGCTCATCGCCAAAAAGCCAAAGCTTGATTATCTGAAATTAAAGAACATCACCTACGCTCTCTCCGCTATCATGGTGGTTATTGGCTTTGTTGCCTTTATCCAGATCGCCCGGGGCCATGCCAATATGGGTGTCGATTTTTCCGGCGGCTCGCTGCTGCAATACAAAGCCGATCAGGATTTCACCATGGCTGAAGTGCGTAATGCATTCAGCAAAAACAAGATGCAGGACATCAACCTGCAAGAAGTCGAAAATGAACATCGCCTGATCATCAAAGTAAAAAAATCTGAGGCGGTGGTAGCTAACCTCGGCGATAAGGTGGGCAGCATTCTATCAAGCGAATTGCCCGACAAGCATTTCTATCTGGAAAGTCAGTCGGAGATTGGTTCCTCGGTCAGCTCAGTCCTCCGCAACAAGGCTATCCAGGCGATCTTCATCTCCCTGGCCGGTGTTATTCTCTACCTGGCCGTCCGTTTCGATATTCGCTTTGGCCTTGCCGGGGCTGCGGCCACTTTTCATGATGTCATGGTCGTGTTGGGGATATGTTGGTTGATGGATATCGAAATAACCCTGTTGCTGGTGACCGCACTGCTTACCCTGGCGGGTTATTCACTCAACGATTCTGTTATTGTATTTGATCGAATCAGGGAGAATATGCACAAATCGGATAACCGCTCCCTGACCCGGGTTATCAACGACAGTATCAACCAGACGCTCAGTCGGACCATTGTCACCTCCGGGACAACTGTCATTGTGTTGATTGCTCTGTTTCTCGGCGGCGGCGCAGTTATTCACGACTTTGCCTTTGCCCTGTTCATCGGCATAATTGTCGGCACCTATTCGTCTATTTTTATTGCCAGCCCGCTTCTTACTCTATTACAGAAAAAGAAGGTTTGAGACAGAGGGACAAAAGATGAGGAACAACATATGACTCCGCCACCAATGCTTCCGCGACATATTACCAGACTTGGTCGGTCGGAAACTTTTACTTTCTCCTGTCATAAGAACGTCAAGTGCTTCACTGAATGCTGCCGCATGCTTGAGCTCGCCCTGACGCCGTATGATGTCCTGCGGTTGAGACTGGCAACCGGACTCACCTCCGGACAGCTGCTTGATGAATATATTATTATTGAACAGGACCCGGGAGAGCCGTTTCCACGGTTATACCTGACGATGGTTGATGACGGCAGAGCGAGCTGTGTCTTCGTTTCGGAACAGGGCTGCACCGTTTATCCCCATCGGCCGTCAGCCTGCCGCGCCTATCCCCTTGGCCGGGCCCTCGTACGCTGCGAAAACGGCACGCAGGAAGAGCATTTCGTTCTCATGAAAGAAGCACACTGTCAAGGTTTTGCCGAACCAGCACCACAAAATGCGGTGCAATACAGTACAGACCAGGAGCTTGTGACATATAACAGGTTCAACGATGCCATAGCGACGATTGTTCAGCACGATTCGATACGAAAGGGACGTGTCCTCTCGGCAAAAGAAATCGATCTTTTTATTCTGACGCTTTATAATATAGATACATTCAGGGAAATGGTGGTCGAGGATCACCTTGATACCCTCAAACGCACTGAATCGGAAAAAAAATATTTGCTCCGTGATGATGAAAAACTGTTATTGTTTGGTATTGACTGGCTGCATCAGCAACTCTTTGACGGCTCTTAAGCGCTGCCATTCTGCCCTCAACATTTTTTAAATTATTCTTGCCATGCTGAAACTATTAGTCTTTGACTGTGACGGAGTCATGTTCGATTCCAAAAAAGCCAATTGTATGTACTACAACCACCTGCTCAATCACTTCGGTTTACCCCCGATGAGTACAAGTGAAGAAGATTATGCGCATATGAGCAGTGTTACCGACTCGGTGCAGCGTATTTTCCGCCATTATGCAACGCCGACTTTAGAAGAAGTGCATGCATTCCGGAGGTCGTGTTCGTATGCACCATTTCTGCAATTTATGGAGATCGAAGCTGATCTGGTTGATTTTCTCAAGATCACCAGCAAGTCGATCCATCTGGCGATCTCAACCAATCGAACGGATACCATGATTCCGCTGCTCAAGAGTTTTAAGCTGGAAGAGTATTTTGGCAAGGTGGTCACCGCGGCAACTGCCCGACGCCCAAAACCTGCACCGGATGGGCTTCTGGAAATCCTGGACCATTACCAGTGTCCCCCAGAAAAAGCTCTTTTTATTGGGGATTCGGTTCTTGACGAAGAACAGGCCACGAGTTGCAAAGTACCGCTGATTGCCTTCAAAAACCTGAAACTTCAAGCGGCATACCACGTCACCAGTTTCATGGAGATTCTTCGACTGCCGCCTTTTCAAACTACGACAGACTAACGTTCCTGCCCCTCGTCAACCCTCTTGACACCCTCCATAAGGAGCATCATAAAATCACCAATCTCTGCCGCCTTCATCTCCTTGGGGGTGAGGCCGGTGGTGAAACGGTAGAAACCTTGTTTTTCGGCAAGAATCTTAAAGATTGCCTCTTGATTGACCATTTCGCCGTAGCCGGCATTGATAATACATCCTTCGCGGAAAGAAACCTTCGCCCGGCCAGCCGGCAGATCCAAAACTAACACCCCGGTTTTCTGGTGCATGTGAAAAATCTGGAAAAGTTCGGCAGGAACGATCTCATCAACTCTGCCACTCATGCACGATTCAAAATCACGGGCTCGAGCCGCATTGGTCTGTCTCAACCTTCCGGCGAGCAACTGCGCCATAAATGACTGAATCTCCCCGTTACTGCCAAGCAGACTGCCAAAGAGATCTCCGGCTATCGCCAATACCTTGGCTTTTTTTTTGGCTTTCACTGTTGATACAGCAACATCGGCTCCCAGATAACTCATTTCACCGCACATTTCACCCTGCCCAAGTGTGGCTAATTGCACCCCGCCGCTTTCGACAATGAGTTCACCATCAAGAACTATATAGAGATTATGGTTCTTTTCCCCTTTGCGAATAAGGATTGCCCCCTCGCTCAGCACAATCTCCTGAAAAAGGCCAAGCACACTCTCCAGCTGGTCTGGTGGAAGAACTTGCAGTAAAGAGCAGTTGACAATGTTTCCATATGTCTTCAGAAGGGATGAATTAATCCGGGCAACAGCATCAGCCAGCGCGCTGCAGCCGTCCGGGCCATCTGCCGAAGCATCTGGTTGCACCAGAGTAAATTTAATTAAACCGGTACATCCACTGCAGTTAAAAACTTTTCCGGCATAATGATTTGCATCAAAGGGTTGCTCTTGTAAGAATTTGAACAGCAACTCGGTCAGGTCACGAACGAGGATCAGACACATCTCCTTTCCTTTTGGACAGGAAAGCGTCTTGTCCGAAAGGTATAACCTTTCGTCCACTTTGTACAAAGGGCAATTATTTTCTTTGCCGATTGTGAAAATTACGCTAATATTTTTCATTCACATTTGCGTAGTGGACAATACCTGCCAACTACCTTCCCTCATCCCGAAGCGCACTCTTTCGAGTGCAAATGATAAGCCTGTCAAAAAATGATAGCCCTGTCAAAGTTTCTTTTGGTGTTGCGTAAATAAGTTGCTATACTGAAGAAAATGGTAATCAATTTAACCACTATTACAATATATATTCATGTCTGCTTCTCCCAGCCAGTTAGATGAAATCTATAGACAGATAAGGGAACATTTCGTTTCTCATCCGGTGATTTCCGTTCAACCAACAAAGGGAGACCCTCCGGATCAGTATGAAATTACCTACACAATCACCGGCATGTCCAAAAAGAATGGAGGGCAGATTGTCGAGTCGATTGATCACGTGGTGGAGCTCGCAATTCCCTTTGGTTTTCCACATTTCCCGCCAAGTTGCAAGCCGAAAAGTGAAATTTACCACCCGGATTTCGATCCTGCCGCCATTTGTCTTGGCGATTTCTGGGAACAGGACCGTACCCTGCCCGATCTAATCGTCCATATCGGTAAAATGATCAACGGGGAAATATATTCGACAACAAACGCCTTTAATGAAGAAGCCGCAGAGTGGTATCTGGATAATGCAGTTAAATTCCCGCTTGCCCATATCAATTGGGGAAGTGAGAGTGGTCCCATCTCCTCAGCGCCTCATCGCCGCCACGAAATTGATACTCTCGACGATGCTGATTTAGCCGCCGAATTTGACTTTCTGTCTTTGGAAGAAGGAAAAGATGATGAAGACATTACCCTGAACACCTCTTTTCCGGAGGTCGGCATTACCCCTAAAACAGATCTGCAACCCTTCACTCAGCTGCAAAGGCAGAAAAAATATTACACCCTGCTAAAAACTGCTGAAGATATCCAGGCTCCATCCCATGAACTGACCACCTTATGCGAAAAGGCCAGAGAAGAGATTGAGAGGGTGGAGAAACTGCACCGTGACGGTAAAAAGTTCGAGAATAAGGGTGATGCTCAGATCGCTCTTGAAAAGTATCAGCAGATTATTTCGACTGTCGCCGACTTTCCAACCATTGATTCTGATATTCACCGGGTTAAACAGACTCTTGCTCTTCTCGCCGATATCAGCCCGGGTAAAAATCTCGGTTTTTCTGAACCACAGCCTTCTAACAAATCAGATGCCCCTGTTAAAAATGGTAATGGAGCAACGCCAGGAAAAAAGGGCTCTTCGAAGGTAGCCAACCAGGGTACGACAGTCAAGCCACCAACGCCACACGATCTCTTTTTACCCAAAGATCATAAAAAGAGCAGAATGCCCTTGTTCCTGCTCCTTGGTGTAATGTCTCTCGTAATAGCGGCCGGTGGCTATCTCTGGTATTCCTTTACCAACAAACTCAGCAGTGCCGAGGCGGCGTATGCCGCTTGTTCAACAGCCATTGCCAACAACCAGTTCAAGGATGCCAAGAATTCATGTGATAAAGCGCTTCGGTTGGTTGGTGAGGTAAAATTTATCCACCAGGACTTCGCCCACCAACTTGAAAAATTTATCCAGGAGATCTTAACCTCAGAGAAACTGACCAAGGGCCTGGCCGGGTATATTCTTCTTGACGGCAAATACGTTTCCATAAACGAGACCAAAACACTCCTGTCAATCAAACAACAGCTCAGTGAAGCCGAGTCGCTCTTCAAGGCGAGCAAATGGCAGCCGGCCATGGAGCAATATGATACGCTTTTTACACAGATTGAAGGAAAAGATTATTTTGAGCAGTCAATTATCGACGACCTGCATCGCAAACGACAGATAGCCAAGTTCAGGATATTCTATGATCCAGCCCAGGTGGCAATAGAGAAAAGAGAATGGGAAAACGCCATTGAAAAGCTGTTGCAGGCCCAGAAAGTGTTAGTGGATCTTTCCGAATCGGATCGTGAACAATATTCAGCCCAGCTCCAGAATGATTTACAGAAAAGTCAGTTTGCCAATCTTAAAGAACAGGGTGACCTCTCTTTTACCGGGACAGACTGGCTGAGCGCGATAGAATCCTACAATCTCGCGCTGGCCAGTGGTCGGAAGACGGCTTTACCGCCCGAATCAATCGATGCAATCAAAAACAACATTAAACGGGCGGAACTCTACAACTCCATCAACAAGGGCAACAAATCTTTCGCAGCAGCTTCATGGGATGAGGCTATTAAAGCATACAGCACGGCAAGAAGCTTACTTCTCGGTACTAAAGCTATCCCGAAAGAAATTGACACCGACGTTAATATCCAGAAGCTCGACAGAATTATTCTTCAGGCAAAAATAATTCGAGATCGTCAAACTCTCCAGGCTCTATTGAAAGATAATGCTTTAACAAAAGTAAGACGCACGTATCAGCAGATTCTAACGAATATTGCCAAGAGTTCTCTGAGTGCAGAAGAAGAATTTCGTACCACATCGGCAGAGATCAGTAAAGCCATGCAGACGCTCGATAAAAAGATAGCTTTGCAGAGCAAGGAAGCATATCTGCACGACAATTACCAGGCACTCTTTGTGGCTAACTATCCAAGCGCGACCACCGAAAATCTTTCTAACCCGATAATCACCTTCACCAAGGAAACAGAGTTCAAACTCGTGTTTAAGATGCAGTGCACAGAGAATGACGGTGGTCGTCCGCTTAACATGGTCATGTTTTACAGTTACGATAAAAACACAGGCCGGTGGAGTTTTTACTCTGAAAAATAAGGGTATCGCTTCCGGCGGAATTCTTTTTTCATAGTCCTTACGGAGAACTCACACCAGAAAGCGGAACTCTCCTTTGCCAAGGAGATTGTGCAGATGCAATAGTCCAACGAGCTTACCGGCACCATCTACAATCGGCAGAGCAGTGATCTCGTATTTTTGCATGATACTGAGGGCATCAGCCGCAAGTCGATCGCCGTTGATGCTAATTGGATTTCTGGTCATCAACTGAGCGGCAGTAAGCGTTTTGAACCCCTGTAAATTGACGACTGCCCGGCGGACATCACCATCGGTGATAATACCGAGGACCTCGTTATCCAGACCGATAACCAGCACCGCACCATTATTTTTTTCGTTAAGTACCCGTATTGCATCCGTCGCCGAATCGGCGGGAAAGACAACCGGGATGTTTTCCCCCGCGATCATGACCTCGGTCACTTTAACCTTCAATCGCTGCCCCAGACTGCCTCCGGGGTGATTTAACCGGAAATCTTCAGCCTGAAATTTCTTCCGGTTCAGCAAAACAACCGAGAGAGCGTCCCCCATAGCCAGTGTGGCCGTTGTACTGGCGGTTGGGGCAAGCCCGAGCGGACAGGCTTCTTTCGGCACTCTGATATCCAGCACAATATCGGCAGCGGCAGCCAGCGAGGAGTTCTGCCCACCGGTCATCGCGATGATCTTATTGCCTCTCTCCTTGAGACTGACAAGCAGACCATTCAGTTCGGCGGTCTCTCCTGAATACGAAATGGCCAAAATCACATCTCCGGGCATTACCATGCCGAGATCACCATGCATCGCCTCAACCGGATGCAGGAAAAACGATGGCGTGCCGGTGCTGTTTAACGTTGCCGATATCTTCTGCCCGACAATACCGGATTTGCCGATTCCAGTTATCACTAAACGGCCCGGACAAGACAAAACTGCTTCAACGGCCCGAACAAACTCTTCGCCAATACGCTCACGCACTGCCGCCAACCCTTGTTCTTCAATTCTTATAACTTCTTTTGCTGCTTCGATAGACATCCGTCTCTAATCCCTTTTTAAAAACACTATTTAACTTCAGATATAAACCAAGAAGTCACCATCTATATAATCGCCAGACGGAGCATCGTAATCATTATTTGAACTCCAGGCAAGAACCATCGATTACAGCGCTCCCGCTGACGGGGAATCTGAGAGCAGTCGCCCATCCTTTTAGCGAAGCGAAAATTATATGTTATTTTAATTTTTCCACGATACCATGCGTCTTTTTACCGCATTTTACGACAATACTGTGTATAGTGACAGTTTTTTGAGCAGTGGAGTTTTTTTTAGAAGGTGTTTTAATTATTATTGGAGTAGCTATGTCAGATTATCTCTTTACCTCCGAATCAGTGTCCGAAGGTCACCCCGATAAAGTGGCTGACCAAATTTCAGATGCCATTCTCGATTCTATTCTCGAGCAGGACCCCCATGCCCGAGTTGCCTGTGAAACACTGGTTACCACCGGCATGGTCATGATTGCCGGGGAAATAACCACCACTGCCTGGGTGGATATGCCGGAAGTCGTCCGTCAAACCATTAAGGAAATTGGTTATAATTCATCAGATATGGGTTTTGACTGGCAGTCATGTGCCGTCCTCACCTCCATTGATAAGCAATCACCGGATATTGCCCAGGGCGTCAACGAAGGTTCTGGTCTTGATCTCGACCAGGGTGCAGGCGATCAGGGATTAATGTTTGGTTATGCCTGTCATGAGACAGATGTGCTGATGCCGATGCCCATTTACTACGCTCATCTGCTCACCAAGAAACAAGCGCAAATCCGTAAATCCGGCATCCTGCCTTGGCTCAGGCCCGACGCTAAAAGCCAGGTAACCATCCAGTATGTCGACCACAAGCCGAGCAGAATCGAGGCAGTGGTCCTCTCCACGCAGCATGATACGACGATTAGTTACAACGATCTCAAAGAAGGCGTTATGGAAGAAATCATCAAACCGGTTCTTCCTGTGCATATGATCGATAAGGATACCAAGTTTTTTATCAACCCCACCGGTCGCTTTGTCATTGGCGGTCCCGTTGGTGACTGCGGGGTTACCGGACGTAAAATAATTGTCGATACCTACGGCGGCAAGGGGTCGCATGGTGGCGGTGCTTTTTCCGGGAAAGATCCTTCCAAAGTTGACCGTTCAAGCTCCTATTATGGACGCTATGTTGCCAAAAATATTGTTGCAGCTGGAATCGCCAGTGAGATGGAGGTGCAGGTTGCCTATGCCATCGGCATCTCTCAGCCGGTATCTATTAATGTTAACAGTTTTGGCACCGGGAAGATCTCCGATACCGAGATAAAAAAGCTCATAAGCGAGCACTTTGATCTCCGGCCAAAGGCCATTGTCCAGCAACTCGATTTGTTGCGACCTATCTATTTACAAACCGCCTCATATGGTCATTTTGGTCGGGAACTCCCCAATTTCACCTGGGAAAAAACCGACAAGGCCGATATCCTTCGCGAGGCCGCCGGACTTCGTTGATTGCTGAGCCGTCTATACCGCAGCACTTGTTCAAATAAAACTGAATCTCAACTATAAATGGAATACCGATATGACCGAAAATTTTAAGGATTACAAAGTAGCAGATATAAGTCTTGCCGAATGGGGGCGAAAAGAAATCGCCATTGCCGAAACTGAAATGCCCGGCCTTATGGCCCTGCGCGAAGAATACCGGGATAAAGCACCCTTAAAAGGTGCCCGTATTGGCGGTTGCCTGCATATGACCATCCAGACAGCCGTTCTGATGGAGACTCTCGTTGCTCTTGGTGCTGAAGTGCGATGGTCCAGTTGCAATATTTTCTCCACCCAGGACCATGCTGCCGCTGCCATGGCAGCCGCAGGGATACCGACCTTTGCCTGGAAAGGTGAGTCTGAAAAAGATTTCTGGTGGTGCATCGATCAAACTATTTTCGGCCCGAATAACTGGCATCCGAATATGGTTCTTGACGATGGCGGAGATCTGACTCTTGTGCTCCATGAGAAATACCACAAAGAACTGGCCAATATTCGTGGCATCAGTGAAGAAACTACGACCGGAGTACATAGACTCAGTGAAATGGCTAAAGCAGGCACCCTCGCCTGTCCTGCCTTCAACGTCAACGATTCCGTTACCAAATCAAAGTTTGACAACCTGTACGGTTGCCGGGAATCCCTGATTGATGGTATTAAACGGGCGACCGATGTGATGATCGCCGGTAAAAACGCGGTCGTAGTAGGTTTTGGCGATGTAGGTAAAGGTTGTGCCCAGGCTCTGAAAGGTATGGGAGCCATTGTGCACATAACTGAAATAGACCCAATCTGTGCACTCCAGGCGGCTATGGAAGGCTACCGTGTCGTGACCATGGATCAGGTGGCTTCTATCGGCAATATTTTTGTTACCTGTACCGGTAACCTGAAGGTCATTTCCCGCAAACATATGGAACAGATGCCGGATGAGGCTATTGTCTGCAACATTGGCCACTTTGACTCAGAAATCGACATAGCCGGTATCAGAGACCTGGAATGGGATACGATCAAACCGCAGGTCGATCATGTCATCTTCCCCGATGGCAAGAAAATAATCATCCTGGCAGAAGGTCGGCTGGTAAACCTTGGTTGTGCCACAGGCCATCCGAGTTTTGTCATGAGCAATTCTTTTACCAATCAGGTCCTTGCTCAGATGGAACTCTGGCAGAACCCTGACCAATACGAGAAAAAGGTATATTTCCTGCCAAAAGCCCTTGATGAAAAGGTAGCCCGTCTCCATTTGAAGAAGATTGGCGTCCAGCTCACAGAGCTGACCAAAGAACAAGCTGACTATATCGGGGTGTCAGTCAACGGCCCCTACAAGCCCGAGTATTATCGCTACTAACAGCAACTGCCTGATATACCTACAAGCCGGTGGGGTCGAAGACCTCTACCGGCTTTTTTTTACTTGAGCAAGTCTAATGTCTCCCGACAGAACCGTGTGAATTCTTCCATCCGGGGCCTTAACATGCAATTGGCCCGCAGCATCCGGCCCTAAAGACACACCAGTAATGATCTCTCCCTCGGAGGATACACATTCCATCTCCTTGCCCAAAACGAAATCCCGGCCTTTCCAGGATGCAAGAATAGGCTGAAATCCATCATTATAAAAATCATCAAGCTGCTGCAGTACTTCATCACGAATATGCGTAAAAACCCGCCGGGGATCGTAGTTTTTTCCTGTCTCAATAAAAAGAGACGTCACCATGTCACGGAGATCAACAGGAAAATCCTCAAAAGTTGACCCGATATTTAAGCCGATGCCAATTACAACATAACGTCGCTCAACCGCTGCGCTCAGGGATGAGGATTCTGTTAATATTCCTCCGCACTTTTTGCCGCCAATAAAAATATCATTAGGCCATTTCAACTGCGAAAAAACACCTGTCATTCGATCTATCGCTACTGCCACGCCAAGTCCTGCCGCCAGAGTAATCTTGGGGTAATCCTCCACCGGAAGTCTCGATCTTACAATAATTGAGCAATAGAGGCCTTTACCAGGGGCTGAATACCAGCTCTTCCCAAGTCGGCCCCGACCCTCTGTCTGGTTAGTGGCGATAACTGCGGTGCCGTGAAGGGCTCCCTCTTCGGCAAGCTTCTTGGCAAGGATATTCGTGGAGGGGATGGACTTAAAGAACTGGATTGGGTACATAGCAAATAGAAAAAGCATAAAGAAAAATATTCTTTATGCTTTTTATAAAACCAACTAAATTATTGTGTTTTAATTGATGCCCTCTGAGCCTTCTTCATTCTTAATCCGGCTAGGAACAGCATACATGGTGGTTGATCCGGAAGACCAGAACATCAGCTTTCCTTCACGTACCATTTCGTTGGCAACGTTCTTAATGACCCGCGGCTTAGAATCAGGATCACACGCATAGAAATCCTTGATATAGAGCTGTGGTTTAGGAGACTTGAGAGCCTTCTCTTCGATGGCTTTCTTGAGCTCTTCTGTACTGAGTGCCATAATGTTACTCCTGATATAGTTTTTATGGAAGAAAGCATTGATGATCAGGGGCTCTGTACCGCCTGATCATCAAATACCACTCTTGCCTTACTATTTGATATGGCTGGTGTACTTAAACTGTGTGGTAGTGCGCCAGGTGTCATAAGCAAGACGATAGTCGTCAATGCTCTTCATAGTAAATGGAATATCACATTTCTCAAAGAATTTCTCCCAACCAATTCTCTCCGCCCACTCACCAACACGCTCATATTTCTTGGCATCGGCAGCGTAAGCCTCAAGGATTTGCTTGACAGCCTGTACAACCTCAGGCCAACGGGGAGTAGTATTCGGTAGAAAGGGGATAACCAGCTTGGAAAACTTCGGTGCGCTGATCCTGTTGGAAACCTTTCCACCAACCAGAATAGCAATACCGTCGCCTTCCGGATCTGCCAGCGGCATCGCCGGACACATGGTGTAACAGTTACCACAGAACATACAACGCTCAACGTTTACCTTGACCGTCTTGATCTCTTTTCCGTCTACCTCAACTTTCGCAGGCTTAACAGCACCCAGAGGACAAGAGGCAATCGCCAACGGCAACTCGCAGACACCACTGATACGACTATGGTCGATCATTGGCGGCTTACGGTGAATACCGAGAATAGCGATATCGGATGCATGCACCGCACCGCACATATTCAGACAGCATGCCAAAGCGATACGCACCTGGGCAGGCAACTTCATAGAGGTGAAGTAATCAAACAACTCATCCATTACCGCTTTGACAACACCCGAGGCATCGGTTGCCGGAGTATGGCAATGAACCCAACCCTGAGTATGGACGATATTGGTCACACCAGCGCCGGTTCCGCCAACAGGATACCTGTTGCCCATGCTGGCCAGGGTGTCGAGCAGAGGCTGAACTTTTTCTTTGGAGTCAACCATGAACTCGACGTTGTTACGGGTGGTAAAACGCAGGAAACCGTCACAATGCTTATCCGCGATATCACATACTTCGCGAATATATTCGACGGAAACAAGTCGACAGGTACCGCAACGAACCGTGTACACCTCATCGCCAGTTTCGGACTTGTGCATCAGAACGCCAGGCTGAATAATTTCATGCCACAACCATTTACCCTTATTCGCCTTGATGACCGGTGGGAAAAACTGCTCGTAATTTGGTGGACCAAGATCAGAAATACGGCCTTCCATTGGTTTAGTAGGATCATAACCCATGGTGTAAATCTCCTTATATTTAAAATGAATTGTTAGCTCAAATTAAAAAAGCATTAATTAATTAAGCGGCGTGTTTGGCGCGGAACTCAACGACATCACGCTCAAAACCACCTTCAACCTCTTCCTCTTTCCAGAATACGTAAGGATTAGACCGAGGCTCTTTAACATGCTGCGGGATTGGGTCAATACCCATAACCTGCAGGAAGGTAGGAAGACCTACACGCTGCATAGTCTCGCCAACACGCTCACGATTCTTGCCAACTTCCATCCACCAGTCCCAGATTCCTTCAATGAACTCAATAAGCTCTTCGAAATCGTTGTCCTTGGATACTTTCATGAAGGGCACGATAAGGGTTGAGAACTGGGCACCATCCAGAATTGGAGCTTTAGCACCAACGCAGATGGTTGCACCCTGATCAGCACCGGGCCGCAGCGCGCGAGGCATAACATTAATACAATGCATGCAGCGGGTACACTCTTTATCGTCAATCTTCAGTTCGTCACCTTCCATCCACATACATTCGGTAGGACAGATATCTATGACTTCTTTCTGAATATCAAATTTACCCCAGTCTCGTCCGGCATGAGCTCCACCATTTGGTGGATAATTACCGGCGACATACTCTTTAACGGCAGCCTGATCGATACGAATATTATCTCTCCAGGTGCCGATAACGCTGACATCAGAACGGGCTATAGCCGCGACACAGTCGTTTGGACAGCCGGAAAATTTGAACTTGAATTTATAAGGAAAGGCAGGGCGATGAATCTCATCCTGATAATGCATGGTCAGATGATAGCAGACTTCTTCTGTATCATAGCAGGACCATTCACAACGTGACTGGCCGACACAGTTAGCAGGGGTACGCAGATTGGAACCGGAACCACCAAGATCCTGTTTCATGTCGTGGGTCAGATCCCAGAAAAACGGTTCAAGGTTTTCGGTACGGGTACCAAGAAGAATGATATCACCGGTTGAGCCGTGGAAGTTGGTCATACCGGAACCGTATTTTTCCCAAAGTCCCATCAACTGACGAAGATTGGACGTGGAATAGTACTTGGATGACGGCTGAGCAACACGAACGGTATGAAAATGCTCAACGCCGGGGAACAGCTTCGGTACGTCGGCATAACGGCCAACGATACCACCACCATAACCAAAAACACCTACGATACCGCCGTGCTTCCAGTGGGTAATCCTGTCTTTATAGGATAACTCCAGGATGCCAAGAATATCCCAACACTCAGGCTTTTTTTCGGCCTGGCGCTTCAAGTCGGTAACGAAGCTTGGCCACGGGCCACTCTCCAATTGGTCCAACAAGGGCGTCTCATGCTTTGCCATGATTTCCTCCTTTGAATTTCTGTTTATACTGCAACCTTAACCAAACTCTTTTATCCAAACTCTTACTCTAAACAGCAAACCTAAAAACCAGCTTTCCTGTTTATTATTTTGAGCGTACGAACTGCAACAACTTTCCTGACATTATTAATGTGTAGCGAAGAACAGCATACTACGATTATGAATTTTCATTCAGGGTGTGAGAATATCTTTGCTGCGCACTTTTGTCAACAAAAATCCAATAGAATTGAGCTATCAACTGAATCGTCATTCAGGCTCAAAATCTCTATACTTTGCCTTATCTAGCAATTGGTTCAGCATACCCTTTGCGCCAGTCTTACCGGTCAAAAACCTATGCCTCATTCCTTCAGGCACCTGACATCACATCATATACGGCCACATCCCATTATCGATACCGTGCGGCAGCAGCCTCGGCTTGTTTTTTCAGCGTAGCTATGGTCTGTTTATAGTCACTACTGCCATATATCGCCGATCCGGCGACGAAGATATTGGCACCGGCTTCAGCAACATCGGAGATAGTCGTCTCGCTTATGCCGCCATCGACCTCTATCTCGACCTCAAGCCCCATTGCATCAATTCGCTGCCTGAGTTGCCATATTTTGCCAAGGGTCGACGGGATAAACGACTGACCGCCGAATCCCGGATTCACCGACATCAACATGACCAGATCGACCTCTTCCAGGATGAAATCGAGCGTGGCAAGCGATGTCGCCGGATTCACAACCACCCCGGCTTTTTTGCCCAGCTCCTTAATTCTGGAGACGGTTCGATGGAGATGGGGGCAGGCTTCTACATGCACGGTTATCCAGTCAGCACCGGCTGACGCAAACGCATCGACATATCTATCCGCATCCGATATCATCAGATGGACATCCAGGTCCCTACGGGTCACCGCCCTGGCAGCTTTTACAACCAGGGGACCAATGGTGATATTCGGCACAAAATGCCCATCCATCACGTCAATATGAATAATATCGCAGCCTGCTGTGTCGACAGCTCGTATCTCGTCACCTAATCGACTGAAATCAGCAGATAATATTGAAGGTGCTATCTGTATCTTTTTGCTCATACTGCTCCTTTACAGCAATCTGTTTATCTGGAAAAAAGCTCTTCGGACAGGGAAAAGCTCCAGGGATTATGAGTCGATTCTTCTCAGTTTATCCCCAGCAAGCATTTCAATGAGCCCGTCCAGCTCGAGCAACAACAAAAGCTCACTCAGACGCGCCGGAGTAAAGCCCGACTTTTCCAGCAAGACATCCCGCATCAGAGGATACGGTTCGATATAATTCAACAATATTAATGCATCAGGTTCAATGTCTTTCATGCCCCCCTGCGGCAAAGTCTGCGTTGTGGCTTGAGTCTTTGTGTCTGGCACATCTAATTCAACAACTATATCCTCAACTCTTTGCACCAGTTTTGCACCCTGCTGCAACAGCCAGTGCGTGCCCTCACTCTTGCAGGAATCAACCTGACCGGGGACTGCAAACACCTCACGACCATAGTCGAGAGCCATCTGGGCGGTGATGAGAGATCCTGATCGCCTGGCCGCCTCGACAACAATGACCCCCTGACTGAGACCGGCTATAATACGGTTTCTTGCCGGAAAACGGAAGCCTTCCGGCCTCGTTCCCAGAGGATACTCGGTTACCAGGGCACCACGTTCGGCAATTTGTGCATAAAGAGATTTATTCTGCTGCGGATATACCACATCCAGACCGCAACCAAGTACCGCTACAGTGTTCCCCGCGCAAGCCAGAGCGCCTGAATGGGATTCGGCATCGATTCCCAGAGCAAGTCCGGAGATAACCGTCACCGACAAAGCTGCCAGGCTGCGGCTTAGGTTAAAAGCCGTCCTCCGACCATAGCTGGTTGCCGCACGGGACCCAACCACGGCTACACAGGGAGTACGCAAAAGTTCACTCTGGCCGAGAATATAGAGCACCGGTGGAGGGTCGAAAAGTTGTTGCAGCAACATTGGATACGCCTCGTCTGCGTAAGAAACGGCCATCCCTCCAAGCACGGCCAACCGTTCAAGCTCCAGCTCGCCTCGACTTCGGCTGTCCATTGCCGAAAAAAGACCGGCTATCTGTCGATCTTTGATTCCTTTGACTTGCAGCAACTCTTTTTGGGATGCACGAAGCACTTCTGCCGGGGAATGAAAATGTTTGACAAGACGCCAGAATCCCCCCAGCCCCAGGCCGGGAACAAGACTTAAGTTTATCCAGTCGAGGGTGGAGGTCACGACCTCTTCCTCACCGTGTATACATTGGGATTAGTTAACTTGCGGACTATATGGAGGCAAAAAGACATTAACAAACTCGTAAAAACAAAAAATTGGTGTTGGCAAAGCAAAAAGCTTCCCATGGGAACCATACTATTTTCAATTAATTCTGCATACGGCAATACGACGCAAGAACGTGCCTTCGAGATACAGCATCGCAGATGAAAATTAATCCATGAAGACAAAATATCACGGCGCTGCACAATCAAGCAGGAAACCTTGCCCATCCAGCCGTGGCACTTCAATCGGTCATAAACACTCGCAACTCCTCGATGCGTGACGGATGCTTCAGTTTCATGATGGCCTGGGCTTCAATCTGTCTGATCCGTTCTCTGGTCACCGCAAAACACTGCCCGACCTCTTCCAGAGTATGATCGCAATCCACATCTATACCATAGCGCATCTTCAAGACCTTGGCCTCACGCGGGGACAGCGATGACAGCACCTGGTTAAGGCATTGCCTGAGACTTGCTACCATAGAAATTTCATCCGGACCAAGTTTGTCCTGGTCTTCAATGAAATCACCCAAAATGGTTTCTCCATCATCACCGACCGGAGTATCAAGCGAAACAGCATCCTTGGCGATTTTAAGTGCTGACTTGACCTTGGAGACGTCTGTACCCAACAGCTCAGACATCTCTTCCGGGGTGGGTTCACGATGTTCTTCCAGCATGAAATCCTTTGACACCCGAAGCAGACGGTTAATCGTTTCAATCATGTGCACTGGCAGACGGATAGTCCTGCCCTGGTCGGCAATACCTCGAGTGATAGCCTGTCTGATCCACCATGTAGCATAGGTACTGAATTTATAGCCCCGGTGATAGTCGAATTTTTCAACGGCCTTCATTAACCCGATATTTCCTTCCTGAATAAGGTCGGAAAACTGCAAACCGCGATTTACAAATTTTTTTGATACTGAAATAACCAAGCGAAGATTTGCCCGCACCAAACCTTCCTTTCCCTGTTTATACTGTTCCCAGCCTATATCAACTTCCTGTAGCATATGCCGCAGTTGTCTTTCATCGATACCAGATTCCTCGAGCATCTGACGATTAACCTGCAGTTCAATGAGCTCCGGAACAACTTCAGTAGAAGAGCCGGTCGCTCGACCCATATGCTCCCCCATCACCTCGACAAAAACCTTGCGAAACCGCTTCGAAAGTTCCTCAAGGCCGGCAGCTATTGCCTTGATACAGTCAGCGCAGATATCCTTATTAGCAAAAAGCTGGGCAATCGCTGCGCCTTTTTTTTCGATTTCCGCCAATTGACTCTCGGCCTCGGCGGTTTTGGCATTTAATTGTAGATAACGAACCAGCAGTTCTTCCCGTGCTTTATTCAGTTCTACCGCCTTGTCGATTCGAAGAAGAAAATCCTTACTTTCCTTCTTCATAATATCCGGCGTATTATCGGCTATTCCGGAAATAATCTGACAAATTTTTTCATCATTAGCGTCCAGGCCTTTGACAACTTCAAGGAGAGCGGGAATGGCTAAAGGTGTTTTCAAAACAACATCCTGCACCCGACGCTTACCTTCCTCCATCATCTTCGCCAGCTTTAACTCTTCTTCATGGTTCAGAAGAGTAAGTGTCCCCATTTCCCGAAGATAAATGTTCATTGGATCGACGAAAGCATCTGTCTTGGAGGCTCTTCCCGAATCGTCAGTATGCCGGGAAGCCCTTCGCCTATCTGTCTTTCTTCTGTCGCCAAACGGACTGTTTCGTCGTTCTTGCCGGCCACTTCGTCGGTCGAAGTTCAAATCGGAAAAATCCACGGGGGACGGTATATCGTCATCAGAATTTTCAGACTGGTCGCCAAACGATGCGTCTTCTTCCATATCATAATTTGTCATTGACTCGTCAAAATCCCTACCCATTTCGTCTCCACTCCCTGCCGAAGTCATGCATTCGCCTCACCGCAGCAAAATGCGTGTACACGCTGCTCGACAACCATCAACACCACGCCATATCCGCTCATCATATCTGCCAATTATTCTGCTATTACAATCACTAACAATCCAGATTACACTATCCAATCAAACGAAACTGGAGCAAATGTCAAGTAAATTCATTCAACAACGGCTAAAAACATGGATTCTCAGCAAAAGGCTATCGTTTGTAAAAAAGAACGCTTACTCCTCGTGCAATTTCCGGGTAATTTCCATTTTCTTCATCATCAATTCCTGCAACAATCCGGCATCTCCATCCAACTGGGCACGCTGCATGCGAGCCATCAGATCTTCAGAGCTTTTTTTAAGACGATATCTGCGAAGATACAAAAGAAGATCGGCAAATTCCTCCCGGCTGTCATCTTCAGTTGTCCCCGGGGAATGAATGGGGGCCCGCTGCAGCAATTCCGCGACCAGATTTCGTTCAGCGCCTTCAGGAAGTATAGTCAACAGTTCTTCAGGCTCTGCATCGTTTTTTCTAGCCAGCAAACTTTTGAGCTGTAAAAAGAGAATCTCTCCTACACCCTCCGCCAGACACTCACGGAGACCTCCCTCTTCCAGCTGAGAAAAAAATTTTGGCTGGAGAATCATGAACTCCACCAACTGCCGTTGTGGTATCGATAGGGGCACGATCCGTTCAACGTTATGTTTTTTAGCAGGAACAGCCGGGGCAGCAGCAGGATGGATTGGGGCAGCATCGGGTTGCCCGTCGAGCTGTTCCGCAGGGATGCCCAGTTTTTCCGCGAAATGAGCAGCGAAAACTGAACGCTGCAACGGCGAGACCGCCGCTTTCAATAATGGCTGTAATTCTTCAACAATTCGTCGTTTCCCATCCAGAGTAAGACCAAACTCGGCAATGAATCGGTTAAGCACAAACTCAGGCAGAGATTCCGCCTGATCGAGCAGCTGGAGCAACGGTGCCAAACCCTTTTTCCGGACAAAGGTGTCTGGATCATCTCCCTCCGGAAGAAGTGCTACCCGACCGGCAATCTGTTCGGCAAGAAACAATGGCACCCCTCTGACAGCGGCCTGTATACCTGCCACGTCACCATCAAAAAGAAGGGTCACCCGTTCGGCGAACCGCTTAATCAGTCTCAGCTGCTCCCGGGTCAAAGCGGTGCCCAGAGGTGCCACCACATTGGTACAGCCGGCGGCAACAAGAGAAATAAGATCAAAGTTGCCCTCGACAAGAACCGCTACATTGTTCCGGCGTATATCTTCTTTTTGCTGATACAGACCGAGAAGCAGATTACTCTTGTTAAACACCGGACTTTCCGGCGAATTGAGATATTTAGGCTGCCCTTCGCCGACAATCCTGCCGCCAAAACCGCAAATTCGCCCGCTTATATCGGCAATAGGAAAAACAATGCGATCCCGAAAACGATCATAAGTTCCCCCATTTTCACGTTCCACCAGCAAACCGGCCTCAATAGCCGCTTTCGACTCAGCTCCGGGGACACGACCACCAAGAAAATTCCAGCCTTCAACCTCAGTCGCCGGGGCATATCCGATACGAAACCTGGTCAAGATGTCATCCGTCACACCTCGTTTTTGCAAATATGCCCTGGCAGCTCTCGCTCCTGTCGATTCCCGCAGATAACGACTATATATCGATGCAGCTTTTTCATTGACTGCAAAAAGTTGTTCTTTCTTCTGTGCCCGCAATTGTTCTTCTTGAGAACGACGACGCTCAGGCAGCTCAATGTGATACTTGCCGGCCAGTAGTTTTATGGCATCAGGAAAATCGAGACCATAGTATTTCATCACAAAAGTGAAGACATCGCCGGATTCCCCGCAGCCAAAGCAATGGAAGAACTGCTGTCCGCTGTGTACTGAAAAAGAAGGCGTCTTCTCCCCATGAAAGGGACACAGGCCAAGAAAACGCGTGCCGCTCTTTTTCAAATCAACACATTCGTTAATAACCTGCACGATATCGGATTCTTCCTTGATCCGTGCGGTAATATCATCTCGAAATTCACCAGAAACCATATGCCTTCCTCACCCCGTCGGAGACTTGCCTACCCCTCTGAGTTTATCAAATAGCCGGCCTACAGGCCACTCAGCTCCCATACGGGAATGAAAATACAGAAATTTATTTCTGAAGTACTAATAAAAGAGAGGTGATTCTTACCAGTTTTCATACTATACTACCGATTAATATGAGATGCCATCGGTTTGCCATTCACTGAGCGGTCCTGTCAGCCCGTTTTCATTTCTCCAGATTGAGCCAGCATGGAAGATATCAGTAAAGCGCTTGTTTATGAGATAAAACAGGAAATCGCCAACAGGTACTTTGGCTTTCGCAAGCAGATTGAGACCGAATCCGGCCAGTATGTCTCAAACCTGCAAAGTGTCGATGAAAAATACGCCGCCAATATTGTCATGGACATGCAGCGGATGCACTGTCTTTTGCAAAACGATCGGCTCTTTTCCTCTTTCATAGAGTTTACCGGGATACCCGAATCGATTGGCAACGTGCATGCCGATCCACAATCCCCGGCAAAGTGGCAGCAGCTTTTTGCCGGAATGCGGGGAAAAGGATTCACCAGAGCGAGACGATTTAGAAATCTGGTGTACAACATCTACGGTCTGCTTGCCGCCGATGTGAATATATACCGGGAGATCTTTATCCAACTTGAAGAGGAACATGAGGATATCTGCAAGGAAATAGATCGGTTCTATCGCATGAACGACCTCTCGGGTATTCTCAATTTTCTTCGCGAAATTGATAACACCAACGCGATGCACTCGGGCCTCCTCTATACAGACAGCCCCAACATGGCTGGACAGAAGCTGGAGGAGGAACTGCGCATCAAACCTCCCCCGGCTGTTACCACCAGGATGCCATCTCTGCCACAGTTACCGGTCCTCACAACAGCAAGGCCAACACTGGACACGTTGATTCCCCAGGCTTTTACACTTTTCGACGAGTTCAAAATTGAAAAGCTTCCTTTTTAGATTTGCAAACTATTTTAATGTTATTTACAAGCGCTGGGTGTGACGAAGAACTTTTGTAAAACAACTTTTGGCCAGGCTGGTCACCATGAAAATATTGTCAATTGCGTTGCAATTCAGTACTTTTCTCTTATATACTTTGACAGTATGGTGTTTCTCAAAGTGCAGGCTGAACTTATTTGACAGCCACAATTGTCATCGCCGCCACCAGGGGGCAGATAGCACCAAAACCTACAACCTGGACATACCTGTCTCGGCCATCAGGACCGATTAACATCCTGTCGATCGCAACCGGTACAACTTCCTCAAACCACTTCTTATGCTGAAATCATGACTCATCCATACCTTGCCGCAATAGATAGTCAGATAAACTCCTTACCGGCCCTGCCGACAATTGTCACTCAGGTCATTGAGGTAACTGCGAATCCAGAAAGCAGCGCCAGCGACCTGATGCAGGTTATCTTGCCGGATCAGACAATGTGCAGCACCATATTAAAAGTTGCCAATTCGGCATTCTTCGGCATACCTCGAGGAGTAAGTACCATAGACCGGGCAGTGGTTGTGCTCGGCTATGAAGAAATTAAAAATATTGTGATCGGCAAAGCCATATTTTCTTCCTTTCCAACGCTGAGTATCGCCAACAAAAATACGATCAGTCTTTTTTGGGAACACGCCTTCACCTGTGGCCTTACTGCCAAGATAATTGGCGAGCAGCTTCGACTGCCCGCAAGCGAATTGTTCATCGCCGGACTCATTCATGATATCGGCAAACTGGCCATGCTCATGGCCTTTCCCAACGAATACCCAATTCTGCGCGAAATTTGCAATCCTTCCAATACCAACAATTCCCTGGAGGAGCAGGCTCAATTTGCCATCAGTCACGACAAGGTCGGCCTGCAACTCGCCAGGAAATGGCTTCTCCCCGAACAGCTGGTCATGGCAATTGGCTATCATCACTGCCCTCAGGATGCGCCCAGACACAAAAAATACCCGCTTATCGTCCAAATGGCCGACATCCTCTCCCTCATGTACTGTCATTCGGACGGGATGGATAGAAGTGACGTGGAGAAAATCATTGCCGACTTCCTGCCCGAGACTTCCATGATGTGGACAGCGAATGAACTGTCCTGGAATACAGAGGATTTTGGGCTCTGGTATGAAATGCTCCAGCAACAGCGGGAAAAGAACCAGGAAGTACTCGGTGCTTTTTCTTCCTGAGGAAAATTACCTCTCCCAGACGGACTCTTAGAAAAACCGGAAGATTTGCGAGAATATCATGGCATTGTCCGCAGCTGACTCATCAGCACCGAAAAAGCAGAACATTTGATCCCGTCAGGAGTGACCAACGACTTTCTCTACCGCCTCGCGGATGGCAGAGGCATCATACCCGCGCACAACTACCATTTTTTTCCTGGACTGAGCGCCGGATACCACCACCACATCGCGAGCCGGAACACCAAAGAAATCAGCCAGAAATCGAACGACTGCCTTATTGGCTTTGCCTTCAACAGGGGGCGCCGCCACAGCAATTTTCAGACAGCCGTCATGAAAGCCGACAATTCGGCTTTTTGACGCCTTCGGCTGGACGTGCAGGCGTATTAAAACTTTTCCGTCCGGTAAGGTAGAGATGTATACCATCTCAGACCTCACCCAGAGTATTGCTCATGTAGTGCCTTACTCATGAAAGTCACTCTAAAACTAAGCGACAAGTACCTGTAGCTTGAATATGCCGCTTATACCACCCGGACAACCTGTAGCCCCTTCAGGGAATACCAAGCTGAGTCACCCCAGGGGGCATTGGCAAAAATCTCAGCTTTCATTTATGTGTACCGGGTTACACTTCTTCAGGTGCGACCAATCTTGATTTTTTCAATATCGTCAGGCTCGACGTCGGCTTCGTCCGGCAGCTGGATACTCTGAAACAGGTCGGTGAGATCGTCTTCATTTGCCGCAGAGTCTCCCGCCAGATTGTCTTCCAGTGCCTCCAGATATGCATACAGCGTTTTTTCCAAATCCTTTCGAACCCTTATCTTTCTCTGCTTTAATTCTTCAATTTCTTTAGGCAACCGCGCCAGCTCGGCCTCGGCCTCTTTACGGAATTTTTCAATTTCCGCATGGGCTTCGCTTATAATTTTCCGGGCATCCTCCTGACTGCTCTGCCTTAGACTATCGGCAAATTTCTGAGCGGCAAGGATGGTGGTCTTAAAATCCATTCCTTCCTGTTTCAGTTCTTTGTTTTTTTCCTCCAGCAACTCGATTTTGCCTCGAAGTTTCTCCAGCTCTGCCTGCCCCTGCATGCTAGACCCCTCACCACTGGCAAGAGCCTGTTCCAAAGTCGCTATTTCTTCCAGATACGACGCATTCTCTTCTTCCAGGGCAGCTGACGCTTTTGTCATGTTCTCAAGTTGTGCCTTGAGATCAGCTATTTCCTGGTCTTTTTGTTTGCTGTTCTCCTGGATTTCCGCATGAATTCCTTCAACATTTTCCTGACTAATCTTGACTTCATTGGCAAGCACTTCCTTGCCTTTTTGCAAGGTCTCTTTGTCGGCAAGAAGAGACTCGATTTCTTCAGCCTGATTACGATTCTGCTCGGTCAATTCAAAAAAATCTTCCGCGAGCAGCTCAAGATATGCCTTCACTTCGATCGGCTCATATCCTCTGAATTTAGTCTGAAATTCCTGATCTTTAATTGACTGTGGTGTCAACATACCTGGCTCCCTTGAAAAAAAGAATAGTGACAATAACGGAAAGGCGCTGCGGCTTAACTCTGGTCATCCCATGCCCATGGCCATTTGCTTGAGGGTCTGAACGACAAAACTCTGCAGGAACATTATAGCAAGAATGAGTATCATCGGCGAAAAATCTATGCCTCCGAAACTTATAGGTATGAGTCGACGAATACGACTCAACACCGGCTCTGTAGCCTCGTATAAAAATTTTACTATCGGGTTGTACGGATCGGCACTTACCCAGGAAATCACCGCCCTGCCGATAATGATCCACATATAGGCAGTCAGCACAAAATCGAGGATCTGGGCAATGGCCATCATAAAATTATTTACTACGAACATAGGTTTCTCCTTCTCTCATTTCACATTCTCTCATTGCTCATTTTTAGTACCTACCAGATTATTTTCTTTTTTTTACAAGTAAATAATCTGTAAAGTACTTACACCCCTCAAGGGGCTACTGAACTGAGTCCCGGCTCTCTTCCCGTTTACCGGGATTAGCTCAGGCAACCTTGCTGCCCGGTACGACCATTTCACTCACCGCAGAAAGGACCAACCGCTCTTTACCGTCAATTTCCGTCTTCGCTGCTAAAACCATACCATGGGAACTCACCCCCATTATCTTGACCGGCTTGAGGTTGGCAACAATAAGTACTTGTCGGCCAATAAGGTCCTCGGCATTATAATATTCTGCAATACCGGCAACAATTGTCCTCTCGGCTGGCAATTTAACGGTCAGTTTAAGCAATTTTTTTGATTTTTTAATCGGCTCTGCAGCAACAATTTCCGCAACCCTCAGATCAAGTTTCTGAAAATATGCAAAATCAACAAGCTCTCTATCGATCTCAGGAAGTGACTCGTCTTGCGCCTCTTCCAGTTTTTCAGGTGCTGATTTCCTCACCTCTTTTTTATCATCCTCGAGACGGGGAAAAAGCGTTTCGGTAGCAGGCAGCAGGCTACCGGGGGTCAGTAACTTCCATCTGCCTCCCTTGTCAAGAGAGCATACCCTCACGTCACCCGTGGCAAGCCCAAGACTTTTGGCCATCTTTATTGCCGCACCGGGTATTACCGGCTGCAAAACCAGGGTCAATAGTCGCAGACACTCAAGGGTATTATAAAGTACCGTATCAAGTCGTGCACTTTGCGCCGGATCTTTGGCCAGAGTCCAGGGGGCATTGCTGACGATATACCTGTTGGCCATACCGACGAAATCCCAGACCGCCTGCAGAGCACGATGAAAGAGAAATTCTGTCATCAGCTGCCGATAGTCTCGCAGCAACGTCTGTGCCGCCGCTTCGAGTTCTTTGTCCGCCGCATTGTCTTCTGCCGGTTCCGGGACTTTTCCCTGTCGATACTTATGAACCATGGCCGTCGCCCTACTGAACAGATTGCCCAGATCATTGGCCAGATCGGCATTCTGCCGGGCAACAATTGCCTCGGAGCTAAACGACGAATCGAGGCCAAAAGACATTTCGCGCAGCGTGAAATAGCGAATGGTATCGACACCGTAGTTGTCAACCAGCTCTTTTGGCCGGACAACATTGCCGATACTCTTGGACATTTTTGTGTCGTCGATATTCCAGTAGCCGTGGACATGGAGTTTTTTGTATAAAGGCACTCCCATTGCCAGCAGCATGGTCGGCCAGTATATGGCATGGGGTTTGAGAATATCTTTGGCGATCAGATGCTCAGCCACCGACCAATACTCGCTAAAACTACTGCCGTCGGGATAGCCAATGCCGGTGAGATAGTTGATCAGGGCATCAAACCAGACATAGGTGACAAAATTATCGTCAAAGGGCAACTCAATACCCCAGGTAAGACGCGACTTGGGCCGGGAAATACAAAGATCTTCCAGTGGTTCGCTCAAAAACGACAAAACTTCATTACGATATCGTTCCGGGCTTATAAATTCGGGATTATTATGAATATGATCGATGAGCTGCTGCTGATAGCGGGACATACGAAAGAAATAGTTCTGTTCGGCAATTTCTTTCGGCGGCTTCTGGTGATCAGGACAGTTGCCGTCGACCAGTTCTTTTTCCGTAAGATATCTCTCGCATCCCTGACAGTATAGACCGGTATACTCATCAAAATAAATATCACCGCTGTCATAAACCTTCTGCAGAATCTTCTGAACGACAGCCACATGTGCAGCATCCGTAGTGCGGATGAAATGGTCTGGTTCGATCTGCAACAGCGGCCAGGTATCTCTGAACATTGCGCTGATCCTGTCGACATATTCTTTTGGCTGGACATGCTGCTCTTCCGCTGCCTTGACGATTTTATCACCATGCTCGTCGGTACCTGTCTGGAATCGCACCTTTTCGCCGCACAATCGTTTGAAACGGCTATAGGTATCGGCAACTATAGTTGTATAGGCATGACCGAGATGAGGCTGGGCATTGACGTAGTATATGGGAGTTGTAATGTAAGTAGTCATTCAAATTTCCGTGTTTGTTACGGGATTTAGTTGGTCAACGATTCATGGATCAAAAATGCGGCCGGAATCTTTTTTCTCTCAGCTGTTCATAGCCCCGCCTACTTTCCTCGTTTTTTTCTTTTTTCTTTTTCCTCAGGATTTTCTTTTTTCAGTGGTTGCGCCTGTTTCCACAGTTCTTTTGTCAATATGACATCCTCTCCATCACTGTTTTCGGCAACGATTGCATCCTGAAGCGGCATCTGACGTTTAACAAGATACTGCGCACCATCGACCTTAATCCGCTTGCCGGCCTTGGGCATATTTTTTCGCTGTTTTTTGTATGTCTCGTATTCATAAGTCAAACAGCACAGCAGACGATTGCAGACTCCGGATATTTTTGTCGGATTGAGAGGAAGATCCTGCTCCTTCGCCATTTTTATGGATACGGAATCAAAATTTTTAATAAACGAGGAGCAGCACAGTTCACGTCCACAGGTACCAATACCACCGAGCATTTTCGTTTCATGCCGTACCCCGACCTGACGCATCTCAACCCTGGTCCTAAACTCCTGGACGAGATCTTTCACCAGGGCCCGAAAATCAACCCGGCTGTCGGCGGTAAAATAAAAAATCATTTTACTACCGCTAAAATAACGCTCCACCCGAACCAGATGCATGTCTAAACTATGCTTTTCTATTAATTGCGAACAGGCCTTAAATGCAACCTTTTCACTTTCCGCCAGGTCGACGATCTTTTCCTGCTCAGTGCCCAGGGCAGGCCTTTCAATCTGATAGCTTACCTGACTTTTTACACCCCGGCAGCCGCACAGGGGTGAATAGCCGGCGATACGCGCGGGCTCAGGACCATGATCGGTCTGGACCATCACTACGGTACCCGGAATAAGCCCGGCAAACGGGCCGGCTCCGGTAAACTGCTGGCCGCCGTCGCGAAACTGCAATCGATAATATACCAATTCGTCGGGAGGTGCCTGGTCGGTAGAAATTTCGTTTTCACTCACTGTCATATACCATATTTCCTTTAACAGGCCCCGTCTATCGACAGCGCACAACTCCATTATGACATGGAATCACTGTAATTTGAATAAAAGAACCTCACAAATGAGATTTCGGTTACAATTTCGGGCAAGTTCCCTTCCCGCCCGATCAATAGCCTGTAACCTGGCGAAGAGTTCCGGTGAATTCCATTTTTTCAAAAGAGGCACAACAGCATTCTGCCGCTCCTCTCCCATAAGAAGATCCCGCACCCAGATTTTAAGCAGGCCAAGCAGTGCCGGCAACTCGTCTTTCAGGGCGGCCATATTTTCTGCATGACTGAGCAGCAGACCAACATCGCGGTCAGCATCTATCGCCGGATCAGATAAAAAAGCCACGATCTTTCGCCACAAAACGATCATGTCGGTTTTCTGAAAAAGCAATGCCTTGCCAGGACTCCCTTCAGCAAGCCTGGCCAGAAGCACTGCTGTCTCCCGATCCATACCGTGCGAGACCAGAATAGTCGTCGTATCGTCAATACTCAGTTGGCTAAATGGTATAACCTGACATCTTGAAGTCAGGGTCGGAAGAATCTCCTGGGACGCCTCGGCGGTCAGAATCAGCAGATTGTTCTCCGGCGGTTCCTCCAGAGTTTTCAAGAGACTGTTGGCGGCTTCCCGGCGCATGGTCTGAACATCTTCTATGACCACAACCCGCAGTGCCGATTCATAGGGCGGGTAACTGAGATCTCTGGTCAGCCGTCGGATCTGGTCGATTTTTATCACCCCTTTTTCCGGCTTGATCACCATGAAATCAGGATGGCTCAGAGTACGGAATTTTTTACAGGAAGAACATACGCCACAGGCTCCGACCACGTTTACGTCTCGACAATTTAGAGCGGCAGCCACTCCCCTGGCAAACAATTTCTTCCCCACTCCTTCAGGACCCTTGAAAATATAAGCATGGGGAATTCGTGCAGCTGTCAGCGAACGTCGGAGCAGTCGCTTGGCCTTGTCCTGACCTAAAAGCTGAGTGAAACAGAGAAAAGAATTATCCATCATGCTTGTCATCTTGATACAATCATCAGAAAAGCGACGGTTGTCGACTGTTGATCGGCGGCGTTTTTTCGCTTTCCTGCTCTTTGTTTTCCTGCTCTGTATTTTCGGCAAAGCCGCCAAGATAGAGATATCGCTCAAGACTGCGCTGATAATCGGTCCAACTCATTGCCATGTTGCCCATTTTTCGTCTCAGTTGTTCGGTTATGTTCATTTTTGCATCAAGGTCATCAAGAAAACTGAGCATAAACGCCTCTACCGTCATCGGCACGGTGGGCGAGCCAAACTCCTGTCGGCCATGATGACTGAGAACCAAATGCTGCAGCTGTTCCAGCAGTTCTTCGGGAAAATCGCGTATTTTTCCAGCCGCCTGGGCCACCATTTCGCTGCCGATAACGAGGTGTCCTTTCAATCTGCCTCGAACAGTATATTCCACCAGGCCGCTCTCCATCTTCAGTTCCTGCAGCTTGCCGATATCATGGAGTAAGGCTCCGGCCATCAGCAGCGACCGGTCAACACCGGCATAATGCCCGGCCAGAAAATCGGCCACCTTCGCCACCGACAGGGAATGTTCCAGCAGGCCGCCGATATACGCGTGATGAATACCTTTTGCAGCGGGAGCCTCCTGAAAAGGCAGCCAGCAGTCACTCTTTTTAAAAAAGTAGTGCAGCAGCTTTCTTAAAAAGGGATTGCTGACACTCTGCACAAGCTGCTGGAGCTCGCCCGCCATCTGTTCGATGTTTTTCGGCGAAACAGGGTAAAAATGGACCAGATCTATTTCCTGCTGGGAAATCGGGGTCACGCCCTCAATACGAAGCTGCAGGGTGTCACGATACGATTGCACCATGCCGGCAAGCTGCACTATTTCGCCCGCCACACAGATCTTCTGCAGCGCCGCTACATTATCCCAGACCGGCCCGGACACTTCCCCGCTTTTATCCATAACGGTCAGCACCAGATACGGCTTGCCCGCCCGAGTCTCTCCCTGTTTGACGTTTTTAATGAGGAAGAGGTCATCGAACCGGTCACCCTCCTTCATTCCTTCAACAAATACATGTTTCTCCATCAGTCACTTCCCGTATAGTATACTCACCAGAGAACAAGAAATTTCTGTCTGCCTCTCTGACACAAACAGTACCTGATCCTCTGGGCAGTTAAACATTCATAAATGTAATTACCACTAAACCTTAGCTATATAGGGATATGAGGTGCCCTTTGCACGGGACGCCATAAACCCATCCCTGGGGACTTGACCGCAGCCATCCAGGCTGCGGAACACCCGTGCAAAGGGCATCTCATATCCCACTGGATCTTCTAAGCTGAACTTGAGTGGTAATCACATTCATAAAAAGGGTAAAAGTATACAAGGAATAGCCCAAAAACACTCATAAATTCATTCCACGAACACCAACACCCGCCGTTGTTCCTCATATTATAAGCATTTTGCTACTTGCTGATTTTACCAATCAATGCAATAATGGCAGATTTCGCTATCGGTAAGGACTCCGTGTTTCGGACAGATCCTTCCCGCAGCCTCTCCCCTAAAAACTAACCCCATTGCCCGCAGGAGTAAAGTAAATGAGAAAAGAGATGATCATCTCGGTAATGTCTAAAGACCGACCGGGAATAATTTCCGATATTACCGGAGCCATCTACCGACTGGGTGGAGATGTCGCCGATTTGAACCAGACAGTCCTCTGCGGTTATCTGACGATGATTCTGAGTGCTTCCTTTGAGCCGGAAGTAACCAAAGAAGACCTCCTCGCCGCGATTTCCCATATTAAAACCAGCTGCAAATTTGAGGTGTCAATCAAAGAACTGAGCCCCAGTCAACTGGACGAGGAACCGGGACCACCGGAAGAAACATATATTCTGACGGTCCAGGGTCCCAATAAAAGCGGCATCGTCCACGGCATCAGCCTGTTCTGTTTTACTCACAATATTAATATATTCGATCTGGCGACCACTCTGCGGGACGGCCAGTACACCATGGCCCTGCAGCTGGATTTGAAGCACTGTATCTCTTCGCTTGCAACCCTCCAGCAGGAACTTGAAGAATATTCCCAGCAAAGCGGACTGACCATCATGATGCAGCATAACGATATATTTCAGGTAACCAACGAGATAGCCCTGCACTGAAAACAAGACCATCAATTTAGTCCTGTGCCATTGAACTGGTTCAGGACAGGAGAAACACACCCATGCTACGTTCCGATCAGATTCTTGCCACTGTCGAGATGATTCAAAAAGAAAATCTCGATGTCCGCACGGTAACAATGGGCATTAGCCTGCTCGACTGCCGGGGAGGCGATGTTGAGGACACATGCAAAAAGATCCACAACAGAATAATAGACTATGCCGGAAATTTCGTGGCCACCTGCGATACAATAAGCAAAAAATACGGCATTCCGGTAGTCAATAAGCGCATTGCGGTAACTCCCATCGCCTTTGTCGGGGCCGGATTTTTTCGCGAAGATTTTGTCAGAATCGCGCAAACCCTCGACCAGGCGGCAAAAGCGGTTGGGGTTGATATCCTCGGCGGCTTTTCTGCCCAGGTAGAGAAAGGGATGACCAATACCGACCTGGAATTTATTGCCTCAATCCCGGAAGCCCTTGCCCGGACGGAAAGGGTCTGTTCCTCGATAAATATTGGTTCCACCCAGAAAGGTATCAATATGGACGCGCTGGCAATGATGGGCAAAACCATTAAAGATCTGGCCGAAATAACCGCCGACCAGGGTGGTTTCGCGGCGGCAAAGTTCGTCGTTTTCTGTAACCAGCCCGGTGATAACCCGTTTATGGCCGGTGCCATCCATGGCCTTGAAGAAGCCGATGCAGTGCTCAATGTCGGAGTCAGTGGACCGGGAGTCATTGCCCGGTCCCTGGAACGGCTCATCGAAAAACATCCAGAGCCCGGCACCCTGCGCCTGGACGAGCTGGCGGAAGAGATTAAGCAGACCACCTTCCGGGTCACCCGTTGCGGCGAGCTTATCGGTCGCGCCGTCTCTAAATCGCTGGGGATTGAATTCGGGGTAGTTGATCTCTCCCTGGCTCCGACCCCGACAGTTGGCGATAGTGTTGGTGAAATTTTCAAGATTCTCGGCGTTGATGCCATCGGCGCCCCCGGTACCACCGCCATTCTGGCCATGTTAAACGATGCCGTGAAAAAGGGCGGCATCTTTGCCAGTAAGACAGTGGGTGGACTGAGCGGTGCCTTTATCCCGGTAATGGAAGATGCCATGCTGGCAGAAGCTGTGGGTGACGGTTCGCTCTGTCTGGAAAAACTTGAGGCGATGACCTGCGTCTGTTCAGTGGGGCTGGACATGATTGCCATACCGGGTTCCGTCGATGCAGATACAATCTCAGCAATCATTGCCGATGAAATGGCCATTGGCTTAATCAACGCCAAAACCACCGCAGCCCGCCTCATTCCAGTGCCGGGCAAAGAGGTGGGCGACTCTGTCAGCTTTGGCGGACTTTTTGGGGCCAGCCCCATCATGCCGATCAGAAACGTCGGCAAGTCCAGCAGGTTTATTGCCTGGGGTGGCAGGATGCCGGCACCAATTCATAGTTTCAAAAACTGATGAAATAGCCGGGGCGATGTTATGCATCAGCTGCTGTCATGCGAAAACAATTGCGACCACTCTTCTTGGCCTCGTAGAGTGCCTTATCGGCACGGTCCAGCAGGGAGGTCGCTGACAGTTTTCCATCAGAAAAACTCGAAACTGCGCCAATACTGACGGTGACCGTGTCTGCCACCGGAGATGCCTGGTGCTCGAGAGCCAGCTGAGCCACGCATTCCATCATGCGCCGGGCAACTCTTGCCGCTCCCTCGCTGCCGGTGTTGGGCAGAATCGCCGTAAATTCTTCTCCGCCATATCTGCCAATGATGTCGGACGGCCGCATTAACGCCTCATACAGCGACTGGGCCACCTTCCGCAGACAGTCGTCTCCTTCAAGATGACCATAATAATCGTTGTAATTCTTAAAATAATCGATATCGACGATGAGCAAAGAGAGCTCAGTGTTATTGCGGACTGCCTGCTTCCACTCCTTGATAAGATTATCATCAAAATATCGCCGGTTAAACAGTCCGGTCAGGCCATCGAGAGAAGAGAGGCGTTCCAGCTTGGCATTTTTTTCTTCAAACTCTTTATACAATACTTCCAGCTCAAGAATTTTGGCATCCAGTTCCCGGGTCTTTTCGCTGAGCTGCTGCCGCTGTCGGTGCAATTCCAGAAACAAGGTCACTTTTCTGGTCAGAATCTGCGGGTCCAGAGGCTTGAAAATATAATCGACTACGCCAAGCTCATACCCTTTGAACATATGCTCCCGGCCCAGCCGAGCGGCAGTGACAAAGAGCAGCGGAACCGAACTCGACTGAGAACGGCTGCGCAGCTGCTCGGCGATCTCATACCTTTCCATCCCCGGCATCTGCACATCGATCAAGATAAGAGCAAAAGGATATTCCAGTATTTTACTCAGAGCCTCGTCACCGGACTCGGCCCGAACAATGTGCAGATCAGGGTGAGCCAGCAGTGATTCGAGGGTCAATACATTCTCTATCTGATCATCGATTAACAAAATCGGTGTTTTCTGCATGGATTCCCCCCCATCAAATTATCTGTCACACGGTATTTCCACCCTGCAAGGACTTCAAGCTGAACCCGGGGCTGGGAAAGAGCCTGATCAAGGCAAAACTGTCAGCCAGCTCCCGCGGCCGCTGCCGCCTCCTGCATCCGGGCAAGCAGGTAATGGCCGAGTTCTTTATTGTTATCATACATATCAAAACAATAGCCGTCGCTGCCGGACAGGCCATCCGGGATGAGTTCCCCATGCCCGTTCGGGTCAGTTATCATATCCTCATAGAAGCAAACCGACAACCACCGCTCGTTCGGATCGTCATCGATGACATCGACTATGGCAAACTTGTCCCTGACGGTCTGGTTGACGTGCACCGGTCGTATCGAATAGCTGACGCCCGGCCTGGCAACAAACGTCAAGCTTACCCCCTCCATTGAGGATAAATGCTGGTAAAACTGCCGGAACCATTCACGCATTGGCTGGTTGTCTCCTTGCCAGCTCTGAAAAAAAGATTCGATTTCCTGTACAGCCGTCTTCTCGTCGGTCATTACTTTGCCTCCTTGTTTGCCTAAGATAAACCTGTCTTCCAATCCACCACAATCCGAAAATTGTCAAGATCATCCAAGTAGTATATGGTACAGCAACAGTAAATATTTTTCCGTAACTTTGGCTGACTCTTCCAGGAAAATTCATGCAGATTATCACCTCCCCGTCAAAGACCCAGCAATTTAATGGACGGGCCTACGATACCTATACCCTGCCACTGCTGCAACAAAAGACGAAAGTTCTTATAGACCAGCTTCAATTGCTCGACCGAAAAAAACTTTCCCACCTCATGCAGACCAGTGCGCGACTCACCGAGTCCACCTACCGAATGATCAGTAATTTTAGTCAGCCGCTGTCCATGAAAAATTCCACCCAGGCCCTGTTTACTTTTCAGGGTGACGCCTACAAGATGATTGATGCAAAGAACTACACAAAAGAGCAGTTACTTTATGCGCAAAATCATCTTTTCATCCTCTCCGGCCTCTATGGGCTGCTGCGGCCGCTGGATCTCATGCAGCCGTATCGACTGGAAATGGGCTGTCGATTTGCGGCAGGTAACGCCGAGAATCTGTATCAGTTCTGGCGCGAAACGCTGACCGATTTAGTCAATCAGGACCTGGCCCTAAAAAGCGACAGGGTGCTGGTCAATCTGGCTTCAAAAGAATATTCTGCGGTGATAGACAACAAAAAGATTCTGGGAGAAATGGTTACTATCATCTTCAAGCAAATGCACAAAGGTCAACTGCGGATTATCCCCATTCATGCCAAAAGAGCCCGAGGCCTTATGATTCATTTCGCCATCAGCAAGCAAATCGACACTGCAGCCGGGCTCAAAGAATTTACCGGCGACAACTATAGTTTTGCCAGCAGGGATTCTACCGCAAAGGAATGGATATTTGTGAAACAAGAGGAAAGTTGAGGCAGGAATTCCCCGCTAGAGAACGAGCTTGATCAGGATAAAGCCAGCAGCGAGGAGGACAACAAAGGCAATGGACAGAATATTAAAATAACGATTAATAAAATTTCTGATCTGCGGCCCGAATTTCCAGATGAGTCCGGCAACCAGAAAAAATCGAGCCGAGCGGGCCACAAACGACACCAGCATAAAGGTCAAAAAATTAGACTGGACAAAGCCGGCGGTGATGGTGAAAAGCTTATACGGAATAGGGGTAAAACCAGCCGTCCCGACTATCCAGACATCATATTGTTTGAAATACTGCTGCACCACATCATACCTAGCCGTCAACCCGTACCAGTCAATGATCGACATGCCGATGCCGTCCATAAACCAGTAGCCGAGACCATAACCAAAGGCCCCACCGAGAACAGAACCAATTGAGCAAATTGCCGCATACCGAAAAGACCTGGCAGGTATCGCCACGCACATGGCAATAAGAAAAACATCGGGAGGGATGGGAAAAAAAGAAGATTCAACAAAGGCGATGAGGAACAATATCCACTCACCGTACCGCCCGCTGATCCATTCCATGCATTGATCATAGAGCCTGCGTATCATGCCCGGTGACCGTATCACATCACTTACTCCAGCCATGTTCTCCCACCAGGTCAACAAAACGGACACTGGCAAGAGTCGTCACCACCACCTGTCCGTCTCTTTTCTCGACTAACTGCAGATCTTGTACATGCTGATTGCCAACCGGCATAATCAATCGACCAGGATCGGCCAGCTGCTCTATTAATGGTTCCGGTATAGACGGTCCGCCGGCAGTGACAATAATGGCGTCAAAAGGGCCGCTTTCCGGCCAGCCAATGGTGCCGTCATCGAGTTTTGATCTGATATTATAATAACGCAGCTGATCAAAGGTTTTTCTGGCTCCGGCCAGCAGTGAATTGATCCGCTCCACCGTGTAAACCTGGCCGCACAAACGGGAGAGAATTGCCGCCTGATATCCACTGCCGGTACCTATTTCGAGAACCTTTTCTATCCCGGTCAACTGGAGGGCCTGGGTCATGTAGGCGACGATGTAGGGCTGTGAAATAGTCTGTCCTGCACCAATCGGCAGAGGGTGATCGCCATAGGCCCGGCCGCGCATGGCGTCATCAACAAAGAGATGTCGAGGCACTTCAAGCATTGCGGCCAGAATTCGTTCATCGGATATATCACGGTTCCGGAGCTGTTCTTGAACCATCCGCTCTCGCCCGGTACCGTACTGCGCCATCACTTTTTCTTCTCTTGCCAGGAAAAGTCGTCAGCCCAGTTAAGATCATCCTTGTCAGATGCGGTATAGACCACATCGGACACAATATTTTTGGTAAGTGTCACGACAACCTTTCGATACAGCGGTGAGCCCAGATGTTTGCCGACAAGCGGAGTCTTCTGTAAAAAGGACATTTCTTTGTCCCTGTACAGCCACTTCTCCACACCCCCGCCCTTATCCTGTTGTTCATCAGGAGGTCCCAGAAAGATCAGCACATCTTCCGCGGTAGACTCACCAGTCTTGAGCAGAGACACATCCGAGGCGAGATGACGGACCGGCGTATTATAGCAGCCACTCATTGTGCCAAGCATAACAGCAAGAGCCATAATGATCAGCAGCCGAAAATTTATCTTCAAAACCATACAATTCTCCAAAGAACCACTAGTTGTTAAATCCTCGTAACCTTATAGCCTGTGAGGCTCTATTTTTCAACGATTAAGTCGGGAAGGCTTGCTGGTAAGGCTATAAAGCTCCACACCAACATAAAAATGAGGGCATGGAGCTTGTGTGAGAGTGGATTGAGCGGGACTACCCCCGGTAAACGCGAAGAAAGCCGGGATTTTTTCCAATGCCCCTTGAGGTGCTAATTCTGCACCACCCGATTAAGGATCTTATAATTTCTCTCCACCATTTCCAGTGGATCGACAACAAGACCGGCCTGAATCATGGCATTATCATGAATTTGTTTAGCCACTTCTGCCGCAAAGGTGGCATCTTTGGTATGCAGATCTGCCAGTTTCTGGATAAGTGGATTTTTGGCATTGATCTCCAGCTTCTTTTTCGAGCTCTCCATGCCGGGAATGCCATGCTCCTTCCTGCCGGCGGCAAGGATGCGTTCCATCGTCGAGCTCATGTGACCATCGGGATTAACAATCATTGCCGGGGCATCGACCAGTCGCTTGGACACTACGACTTCGGATACGGTCTTTTCGAGTACCTGCTGCATCCATTTGGTCAATTCCGCCAGGGCGTCTTTATCCAGCGGGGTACTCTCTTCCGCGCTGCCCTCTTCTTTCGTTTCCTCTTCCTCTTTAGTTATGGAGAGATCAGCCCGATCAGCGGAAACCAGTTTTTTACCGTCAAACTCACCGAGATGACTCATCACAAAATCATCGATCGGCTCCATGGTGTAGACGATTTCGATATCTTTTTTGGTAAACATCTCCACATAGGGACCGGCCTCAATTGCGGCCCTGTTGGGACCGTTGATATAGTAGATTTCTTCCTGATCCGGATGCATCCTGAGGACGTAGTCAGCCAGGGAAACGGGTGTGCCATCAACTGATTTAGACGATTCGAAACGGAGCAGCCTGCCGATTTCCTTCTGATATTCATAGTCGGAAGTGGCCCCTTCCTTCAGGTAAATGCCAAACGTCGACCAGAATTTCAGGTATTGTTCGGGCTCTCTTGTCGCCTCCTCATCAAGATGCTTGAGAAACTTTTTGGTAATGACCCGGCGTAGTTTGGCCACCAGCGAATTATCCTGCAGAGCCTGCCTGGAGATATTCAACGGCAGATCCTCGCTGTCGACCACTCCTTTTAAAAAACGCAGCCACTCGGGCAGGATATTTTTCGAGTGTTGATCGATGAGAATGCGCTGGCAGTAGAGGTTGACGCCCGGATCGACCTTACCAAAGCCAAAAACCTCAAAATTTTCAGCGGGGACAAAGAGCAGAGCATTAATGGCCAGAGGTGCATCTGCTGAAAAATGCAGCCGATACATCGGATCCGTTGCCGCATTACCGATAAACTTGTAAAAATCATTATACTCTTCGTCTTTCACATCATTTTTGTTTTTCGTCCACAGCGCCTGAACGGTATTGACGGTCTCACCTTCGAGCTTGATGGGAAAAGAAACAAAGGCCGAATACTGTTTGATGATCGAATCAATTTTCCACTTCTGGGCATAGTCCTTGGCTTCGTCTTTCAGTTCGACGATGACTTTGGTGCCTCGATGCAGCCCGTCTATTTCGCTTATGGTAAACGAGCCTGTTCCGTCGGACATCCATTCATGTCCCTCACTCTTATCCCAGGATCTGGTCTGCACCCTGACCGTCTTGCCGGCCATAAACGCCGAATAGAAACCTACGCCGAACTGGCCGATGAGACTGACATCTTTTTTTGCCGCTTCAACAAGCTCAGCAAGATAGGTGTTGGATCCGGAATGGGCAATGGTGCCCAGATTATTCTCGAGTTCACTTTTAGTCATACCGATGCCGGTGTCGGTAATGGTCAAGGTGTTCTTTTTTTCATCCAGCTCGATGGTGATTTCAAGGGGCAGGTGGTCATCAAAGATCTCCGTTTTGGTGATACTCGCATGGCGAAATTTTTCCAGGGCATCGGCCGCATTGGAGATCAGCTCCCGGACGAAGACATCGCGTTCGGTGTACAGCGAGTTGATGACAATATCGAGGAGTTTCTTCGTTTCTGCTTTGAATTCATAGGTTGCTTTTTGATCAGTCATGTTTTACCTCACGTAATGTTATACTTGATAACTTAGAAATAATTTTTCCGGCATTTGCGGCCAATTGACCATAAGTGGCTCGACAAAGAAGAGCCGGAAAATTATCTAGTCAGGGCCTTTGTCCTGCTTAAGGGGGGCCTTTCCGTTGATTTTTTAGAGAAAGTCGGCGAAAATGGTAAGCATCGATGGTTCTCTGTCAAGAGTATTGGCGAGGCTACCAGGTTGACATCCCAATTCATTTAACCGAGTAAAAGCCTATGCAAATAATAGCCTTTGGCGACATACATATGGCAACAGGGGCAGCGGCAGCTATTCCCGGCATAAAAGAGGCCGACCTGCTGCTCCTGAATGGAGACCTGACCAACTATGGTGGGGCCGCTGAGGTCAAAAAGGTTCTTGACGACATTATGCGAATCAACCCCAAGGTGCTGGCCCAGTTCGGCAACCTTGATAAAACAGAGGTAAATGAATATCTCGAAAAGCTGGCAATCAACCTGCATGGCCAGGCCCGGCTGGTGCAGGGAGAGGTCTGTCTGATCGGTATCGGAGGCTCCAATTTCACACCGTTTCAAACTCCATCTGAAATGCCGGAGAAAGAGCTGCTGCACCTCGCCGATCGTGCCTTTCGCCAGGGCCTCGACTATATTTCTCTAGCCCAGCCCCTGCATAAGAGAAAAATTCCGCAGATCCTGCTCTCCCATGTGCCCCCTTTCAATACCAAAGTTGACACCTTGCATAACGGCAAGCATGTGGGGTCAAAAGCCATCCGCACTATCATTGAACAATATCAGCCGGAGCTCTGCATCACCGGCCATATCCATGAAGCAAAGGGCCACGATATGATCGGCAAAACCCCTGTTTACAATCATGGCATGCTGCGACAGGGCGGCTGGATACATATTGATATACAGCAATCTCAACTGACAATTACTCTTTCATGAACAATCACTATCAAACGCTTATTCTAGGTGGTGGCCTTTCCGGACTTGCCGCTGCCCATACCCTGCGACACAACGATCCCCGCCACCGATTCTGCATTCTGGAAAAAAGCGATCACACCGGCGGCGTTATCCGTACCCATCGCGATCAGGGCTATATCACCGAGATCGGTCCCCATGGATTCTTAGACAACTGCCCGGAAAGTAAACAAATCCTGGCAGAAACAGGACTTGACCGGGAATGCATAAAAGCACCGCTCATTGATTTCGTCAGATACGTCTACCTGCATGGCAGACTCAACCTCATCCCCCAGACTCCCGGCAAGATTCTCAAAGCACCGCTTATTCCCTGGCAGGCCAAACTGCGCGTGTTAGCCGAATTGTGGCAGCCGGTTTTGACCGGCGAACCAACAGTTGCCAAATGGATAAACCACCGCTTTGGCCCGGCACTGCTGCCCTTTGTCGACGCCGTCTATACCGGGACATATGCCGGAGACTTCGACCGGCTGACCATCGACAGCGTCATGCCGGGGGTTCGTGCTCTGGAAAAAGAATATGGCTCGGTCCTCCGCGGTCTTTTTGCCACAATGCGCCAAAAAAAACGCCGGGAAAAAGGAGAAAAGAAGGTCCCCTTCAAGATGCCGAGTATGACCAGTTTTCCTGCGGGTATGCAACGTTTACCGGAAAAACTGACAGAGCCGCTTACCGTCGGCAAAGATCTCCACCTCAACACTGAGATCAAGGCCATACAAGCTGACGGGACAGGCTGGCAGGTACACACTTCACGGGGCATGTTCCGCACCAGGCAGGTCATTTTTGCCCTCCCGGTCAATGCTGCTCTGCAACTCCTTGGGCTTATGGATTCAGCTTTGCCGGAGAAAACTATCCCCGAGACATGGATAGCAACAGTGGTCTTTGGTTTTGACGATAGCGTCAGACTCCCCCCCGGTTTTGGCTATCTGACGCCGGAACAGGAGCAGCGCTTTACCCTTGGGTCGCTCTTTTCCTCGAATATGTTCCCCGGACGTGCCCCGACAGGTCATATTGTCTTTGAAACCCTGGTCGGCGGGAGACGGCATCCGGAGAGGCTGAAGCTTGACGATGCAACCCTTACCCGGAAAGCTCTGGAAGATGTTCGGCAGATCCTCCGACTCACCAAAGAACCGGCCTATACTAAAATTTTGCGTTCAGATGGCGGTATCCCGCAACTGGAGAAAAACTATCCGCAACTGCTGCAATGGCGCAAAAAATTTCTTGCCGCCCATTCTGGTTTGCACATTGTCGGGTTTGGCTGGGAAGGAATAGGGCTCAACGACATGATGAAACACGCCAGCCGTGCAGCCATGGCGGTACTTTCTTCATCTCGCGCCGGGCAATCTGCTGCAGAGGTTAAAGGAATTTACTTTTGATGATGTCGTAAAAACTTACAGTGAACTCCAAGGGATGGTTGGATTAAAAGTCCAATTTCAAGATGGCGAAGTAAAAATATTCATATGCGAGGCGTAAGATTTTTCTATCATTTCGGCGTACTAGGATACGTCGAAATGATAGAAAAATTGTACCCCAAGGGCACTTCCTAAGGGCGCACAACGAAGGAGATCAAGCTTTTTACGACGCCATCAGAGTTGTTTGACCTTATTACTGAGAATCTCCAACTGGGCATTAACAGAACCATCCCGGACCAGCTTATCCGAGACCACTTTGATTGAGTGCAGCACTGTCGAGTGGTCACGATTGAAGATCTTACCGATGTCAACCAAGGATTCCTCGGTATATTTACGGGCCAGATACATGGCAATCTGCCGTGGGGTGGTGATGACCTTTTTTCTTGATTTTGACTGCAGTTCTTTGACGGAGACATTGAACTGACCACTCACCAGTTCACAGATCATCGCAGCAGTAAGCATCTGATTCACCCCGACGACCGAAGCCACAACCTCCCGGACCAGATCCATATCGACCTGACCACCGGCCAGTCTTGCCTTGGCGCGAACGGCAATCAGTGCCGATTCAATCTTACGGACATCGCCACGGATATGATTAGCCAGGTAGCCGACCAACTCCTCATCGAGAAAAAGATTCTGCTGCTGGGCTTTCTTTTGCACGATTCTATAGCGGGTTGTGACATCCGGTGCCTTCATGGTGGTGACCAGCCCGGACGTCATCCTGGAGCGAAACTCGCTGTCAATCCCAACCAGATCGGCAGGTGTATTCTTAGAGGTAAGGATCACTCTCTTGCCTGATTTAATGAGGGTATCAAGAATGTCATTCAACTCCTCCTGCGTTTTTTTCTTGCCAGTCAGAGAGTGCACATCCTCCACCAGCAGGATATCACAATTATCCTGGTATTTGCGCTTGAAATCATCCATGGTCCTGGTCTGGATGCCACGAACCATCTCCGCCGCGAACTGTTTAGCTGTCAGGTAGTGCAGCCTGGTCATCGGCGATTCGGAAAACACCTGATGCGCCACGGCATGCGTCAGATGACTCTTGCCCAGGCCGGTGCCACTATTAATATAGAGACAGGGACCAACCAGTCCATCTTTCGCAACCATCGACCTGCAGGCAGACTCGGCAAGAATATTGCAGTCACCGACCATGAACTCATCAAAAGTATAACGCGGATGGAGTGCCCGGAATTTTGATTTGTTTTCCGGAACATGAGGGAGGCGCATCTGGCTTCCAGACATGGGTTTACCCGTTGAAGTGACAGGTAGGCATTCCCGGCTCTTTTCACAAAAAACGAGCTGTGTTGCGTGCAGTCCGTTTTCCTGTAATTTGTCTGCTATTACCGATGCAAAATTCTGTTTGACATATGCACTGAAATATCTATCCGGACCCGAAAGATAGAGTCGATTTCCCTGTAATTGTTCAAACTGTAACGGCTCTATCCAGAGCTGAAAAATATTATCAGCAAGAGATTCTTTGAGACCCTCTTTAATTTTCGCCCAGACCATAAAAGAAACCTTCACCCTTATTTACTTCAATAGTTTAAAATGCCAATAAGATATGCTTTTAGACACTAAATGGCGACAACCGCACCCAGTCCCCAGCATATCTACATACCGTAATTGAATAATCTTCAGCTATGACAACCAATTGAAAAGAATCACCGAGTTGTGAATAACCCGATGTGAAATATATGTGAGGAAATAAACTCTAATTCAATTTTTTGGTCAAAGACGATTTCCAGATATTTTCCGGGAACGGCTGTCGATTATCCACACCCGTCGGAACCCCTTTGTTTTAGCATAATCTACCACTGGAACAGGCTGCAAAGCCTGTATTTCTGAGCATTGCATTTAAACTCATTTTTTTGGCGACATCTAGCACCCTTAGGTCTTTATCAACAAAGTTATCAACAGTTACATAAAATTTTTCAACTCAACATTGCTTCATTTTTTGAAAATTTATTCAATATTACTCAATTTTGCGATTACTCCACTCTAGCAATTGCGGTAAGTCGCGGCTTTCAGCCCGAGAATATTTTTTTTACACGGTAAAAATTATTGCACCCCCCTGCATCTGCCACTGTGTGGCACGCTGACCCTGGCCAGAGTCAGTACCCTCACTTCCGCGGCTCCGCTGCCCATTAATACCTTGCTGCATTCTGTGACGGTTGTACCGGTGGTAAAAACGTCATCGACAAGACAAATTCGTCTACCGGCTACATCAGCTGTCGCCTTGACCTGAAATGCGCCCCGCAAATTTCTTCTCCGCTCATTTCTGTCGAGTTCTGTCTGCGGCACGGTATTTCTCGTCCTGAACAACCAATCCGCCTTGACAAGGTTGGGACGATCAGCAAAAAACAACCTGGCCAGGACAGCAGCCTGATTAAAGCCTCGATGGCGCAATCGTCGAAAATGCAAAGGGACCACCACAACATGATCAACAGAGGCATACTCGGCCAAATCATAACCGCCTATCAATTCAACTAATCCTGGTACAATAGATAACTCACCGCCATATTTTAGTTTATGGACCAGCCATTTGACCTGCGGCTCGTATCGCACAACCGACCTGGCCATGGTGTACGGCGGGGGGATCTTCAGACATTCGCCGCATAAAGGATCGTGTCCGGTGCCAGCTGCACCAGAGGTTTCAATACCGCAGATGCGGCAAACAGGTGGCGTCAGGTAATGAATTGCCGAAGCGCACCGCTTGCAAAATCTTGCTGTCCCAGCCACCGGAAGCCTCACGCCACAACCCGAACAGCCTGGTGGCAGAATAATGTCCATACAACTTCTGGCAAATCTGGTCAGCCACATTGTTTTTCCTGTTATTGTTTGGGAACGAATTTTCTCTTTTCTTTATCTGCATCTGATGGCGCACATCAAATGGACTCGATCTCATTGTACCTATTATTTCTCAATTTTTTCTTCTCTGCTCGTTTGGATCCTTTGCAATTGCGATGAAACATGGCATAATGTTTTCGCTTTTCGAGTATTTTTTTGAAGCACTTTTCATGAACGAACAATTGCCTCACCCCGGTAAAAGAAAAACAAGCCAGGATAAGTACCTTGGGGACAAATTATTTTCTTGCAAAAAAACAAGAAAATAATTTGTAAGGTACTAATAATTCAATATGAGCGATGGGCAGGTAAAAAAGGTTTTACCGCACCATCGCTATCAGGACGGTCTCTATGATTTCATTCAGGAAGGTTTTCTTCCAATTTCCGGCAAGACTCGCACCTCTTTCCTGCCTTGCCATGTTGATTTTCGTCGCTTTTACGGTCTCTCCAACCTGGGCGAGCAAAGCCAAAACAAGTTTTTTACCGTTGAAGATTAATAGCCCCGGCGTAAACACGAGTCTTATCACAAAAGCGGACAGCGACCTTCAGGCAGCCCTCGCTGAATCTGGCATCACCTTTCTGCCACGCATCGAGTCGGAAAAGATGGCCAACTACCAGGGAAGCTGGCCGCCTCCGGTTAAAGTTATGCAGGATATAGCGGCAAAGACCGATTCCGAAAACCTGGCCACGGGCAATCTTACCCTTATCGGCAACCAGATCAGCATAGACATCAAACTCTTTGATCTTCTCGCGCCGAACAGTCCAACCTACTATTACCAGACGACCGACTCCCCTGATGGCCTGAAGGATGCGTTTAGTAAAATCGTCGCCGAGATAGAGGGATATAAAGACAGAGATTTCCGTATCGCTTCTATCGCTCCAGAAGGAAACAAGAACATTGACTCGGGAGCGATTCTCAGAAAAATAAAGACCAAACCAGGTGACGCGTATGACCAGGCTGCCCTCAGAAACGACCTGAAAGAGATCTATGGAATGGGCTATTTCAATGATGTCCAGATCGACGTCAGCGACACCCAGAAAGGCAAAAAAGTTGTCTTCAGAATTATCGAAAAACCGGTGATAAAATCGGTATTCTTTGAAGGAATAGATGAGCTGAAAGAAGATGATGTCAAAGCAGCCGCCAACATCAAAGAACATTTTATCCTTAACCCGGCCAAGATTACCGTAGCCGAAGAAGCTATCCGCCAGCTGTACAAGACCAAAGGGTTCTATAACAGCAAGGTGACCGCCAAGATTACCTACCCCGACAAACAGGGTGCCGTTGTCCAGTTCGTCATTGACGAAGGGGTGAAAATGTATATCAAGGAGATTACCGTTGAAGGTAATAAAACCTTTACCCAAAAGGAACTCCTTAAACAAATCGAATCCTCAACCAAGTGGTTTTTGTCATGGCTGACCGAAGGTGGCCTGCTCGACATGACCAAGGTGCAGCAAGATGCCGGGCGGATTGTCGCCTTCTACAACGACCACGGATTTCTTGATGCGAAAATCGCCGAACCGGAAATCAGACAGGACAAGGAATGGCTCTATGTCAAATTCATCGTCGAGGAAGGACCGCGTTACAAAGTTGGGACTATCGATTTTACCGGTGATCTGCTGAAAGGCAAAGAACCATTATTGGCCCTGCTGACTATTAAGAGTGGCGAATATATGAGCAGACAGGCCGTCCGCGACGATATCCTCAAAATAACCGACTACTATGCTGAAGCCGGTTTTGCCTTCGCCAACATCCGGCCGATTATCAAGAAGGCCGGAAGCGAAAATATAATGGATGTTACTTTCAATATCAGTAAGAACAATCTGGTCTATATCGACCGGATAACCATCAGGGGCAATACCCGGACCAGGGACAACGTCATTCGTCGGGAGTTGCTCATTGCCGAGGGTGGCGTCTTCGATTCAAAGGCCCTGCGCGAGTCGACCCAGGCCTTGCAGCGGCTCTCTTACTTTGAAGAGGTAAATATCATTCCCGAACCTTCCCTTGACCCCGACCGTATGAATGTAATCGTTGAGGTAAAGGAAAAAAGCACCGGCAACTTCAGTATTGGTGCAGGCTTCAGCTCCGCCGACAATCTCATCCTCATGGGACAGATCTCCGAGAACAACTTTCTCGGCCGCGGTGACACCCTGTCGCTGAGCGGTAATCTCAGCAGCAGCAGTTCCCGATACAACCTGGGCTATACGAACCCGCATCTCAACGATTCGGCGCTCTCCTGGGGGCTGGACCTGTTCAGTACCCAACGTGAGTACGATAACTACACCAAGGACTCCAAGGGAGGTGGTATTCGTATCGGGTATCCAATCTTTGGCAAATGGAAGCTCTACGGCAACTATAGCTTCACCAACACCGATTTGACTGACGTTTTGGACACCGCCTCATATATCATCCGCAATTCTGTTGATCTGCATACAACCAGCGCGATGAAGTTTTCCTTTGTCCGGGACACCCGGAACAATCTCTACAACGCCTCTGAAGGCTCCAGGAATGTACTGAGTGTCAAATATGCCGGAGGTCCACTCGGTGGCGATGCCCAGTTCACCAAATTCGAGGCCTCGTCCGGATGGTATTTCCCGATGTTCTTCAAAACCGTTTTTCACCAGGAACTTTCGGCCGGCCAGGTGTTTGCGAACGAACCGGACAAACTGCCGGTTTATGAACGGTTCTATCTGGGCGGGCTGAGTTCGGTGCGCGGCTTTGAATACGCTAAGATCAGTCCAGTCGAGGCCAATAGCGCTGGTGGGTATGACCGTGTTGGCGGTGACAAAATGTGGTACACCAATTCGGAGGTTATTTTCCCCCTGCTACAGACGCAGGGACTCAATGGCCTGGTATTCTTTGATGCAGGGCAGGTTTTAGACGATAACCAGGACTGGGCCAATGCCACTGATAATTTTAAAAAGGCGGTTGGGCTTGGGATAAAATGGCTGTCGCCGATGGGGCCTCTCATGGTGGTCTGGGGTTATAATCTCGATCCCATTGATGACGAAAAAACAGCGGTATGGGATTTCAGCATCGGCGGCAGTTTCTAATCTCTGCATACTCCTCTCTGGCTAGGGCAATTTTATAGTACGCCCTTTCCAGAAACACAATTTACCCTCTATTTCAGCCGGTTATACAGGTATATCCTGTATAACCGGCACTTTTGTTGATGATATACGATACCCTCACAACCCTTTTAGCCGACAGCGGCAGCATCTCTGTTTCAGGACTGCGCGGGGCAAGCCCGGCATGGCTTGCCGCGACCGTTGCCGAGCACCATACCTGTTGCTGTATTGTCCCGGACGAACATTTACTTTCGATTTTCGAGCAGGATCTGCACCTTTTTTCCGGCAGGCAGGTGCTGGTATATCCCGGCCACGAAATTCCACCTTACACCCCTCTCTCCCCGGATCAGCTTACCACCGCAGCCAGGCTTTCCACCCTCTATCGACTCAAAGAGGGGACCGGCGGCATCATGGTCACCTCGATTGAAGCATTGCTGCGCCGGATCATGCCGGCAGACCTGCTTACCAGTGTTGCGGAATACCTGATGGTTGGCGAGGATTGCGATCAGGACGACCTGTTGCGTAAACTCACCTACCTTGGTTATGACAAGGTTGCCCTGGTCCAATCGGTCGGCGATTTTTCGGTGCGGGGCGGCATCATCGACATCTATCCGCCGCCCTTTATCATAGAACCTCACGCTCTTCATGAAGGCCCCATTCGACTTGATTTTTTCGGCGACACCGTCGAATCCCTGCGTTCCTTCGATCCGTTTACCCAACGATCCACCGAAGAAATCAGTGAGGCGACCCTGCTGCCGGTAACTGATCTGCTGTTTGACTACAGTTCACCGAAGGTGCGGGAAAATCTCACCAAACTTTTTGCCGCATACGGGGAAAAACTCCAGTGGAACAGCGAGGAAACGGCAAGCCTTATGGAGCAGGTGGGCAGCGGCCGGCGTTTTGCCGGGATGGAATTTTTTCTGCCGCTTTTCTTCCAGGATCAGAATCAGCCAAGTTCGTCGGTGCTGGACTTTTTACCCAAAGATGCAGTTGTCCTCCTCATTGACCCGGAAAGTATCCACCAGTCCATGGACATCTCCCATGAACGCATTATGCAGAATTATCAGACGGCTCTGGATCATGCGACTCCTGCCCTGCCGCCGGAAAAGATCTTTCTCACCAAAGATGAAATAACCCGACAGCTGGGAAAATTTAAACAGTTACGGCTGACTGATTTTCCCCGGCAGAATGATCGCTGCCTGGCTGTTTCTTCGAGCAATCACCAGCTCCTGAAACAGGACATTTCCCTGAAACGGGCGAAAACCGGGCTTCTGGCGCCTCTATCCGATCAGATTTACCAATGGCAGAAGGCAGACGGGCAAGTGGTCATCTGCTGCCGTTCTTCCCGTCATACGAAAAACCTGGCCGAACTCCTCAGCAAGCATCACCATCAGATCGAAATAATCCCTTCTCCTCTGGATCTTGACCAATTCCCGGAGAAATCCGCCGAACAGCCGTTGTATCTCTGCGACCATCCCCTGTCACAGGGATTTTCACTCTCCGACAGTAATCTCCATATTCTGTCCGAGAGTGAACTGTTTGGCGAGATGCGCCTCGGTGGAAAAACCAAAAAGAAGGCCACAGGCGAACCGCTTCGTTTCACCGAATTGCATGATGGTGACATCGTCGTTCATCGCGATCATGGTTTGGGGGTATATCGTGGTCTCAGTACCATCGCCCTGCAGTCGATCATCAACGATTTCATGCTCATTGAATATCGCGATGGCGACAAGCTGTATCTGCCGGTTGACCGGCTTAACCTGATTACCCGATATCAGGGACTCTCCGACCGGGCACCCAAAATCGATAAACTTGGGACCCAGAACTGGAAGACCACTACCGCCAAAGTCAAAGAAGAAGTGTGGAAGGTCGCTCAGGAGCTTCTTAATATTTATGCAACCAGAGAGATACGAGAAGGCAGGCAATTTTCGCCCCCGGGGGCACTTTTTCATGAACTGGAAGAATCCTTTGATTTTGATGAGACGCCGGGACAGGAAAAATCGATCAACGATGTCATTGACGACCTGACCAGCGATCGCCCCATGGATCGGCTGGTGTGTGGCGATGTCGGCTACGGTAAGACCGAAGTCGCCATCAGGGCCGCATTTAAGGTTGTTGAAGACGGCTACCAGGTGGCTGTTCTGGTACCGACCACGGTGCTGGCGGAACAACATGCCAAAACCTTTGCCGAGCGACTGCACGGTTTTCCGGTGAACATCGGCTGCCTGAACCGTTTTCGTACCGGTGCGGAACAGCGGGCCATCTTAAAAGATCTGAAAAATGGCGGCGTTGATATTGTTATCGGCACCCACAGGCTCCTCTCCAAAGATGTCGTTTTCCAGAATCTGGGCTTGCTGGTCATCGACGAGGAACATCGATTCGGCGTTGCCCATAAGGAAAAACTGAAAAAACTTCGGGCCGAAGTAGACATCCTGACTCTTACCGCCACGCCAATACCGCGAACCCTGCAGATGTCGCTGTTATCCATTCGTGATCTGTCGGTTATTTCCACCCCCCCGGAACATCGACAACCGGTAAAAACTTTTGTGGCCCGCTATGACGATCTGGTAATAAAAGAGGCGGTCACCAAGGAACTCAGGCGCGGCGGGCAGGTCTTCTTTGTGCATAACCGGGTCAAATCAATTCACCAGATGGCCGCACTCATCCAGAAGCTGGTGCCCGAGGCGAAGATAGCCGTAGCTCATGGGCAAATGGCCGGCAAAGAGCTCGAAGAGATCATGGTCTCTTTTATCCAAAAAAGGATCAATGTCCTGGTCAGCACAACGATAATTGAATCAGGACTGGACATCCCCTCAGCCAACACCATTATCATCAACCGGGCCGACATGCTCGGTCTGGCGGAAATCTATCAACTGCGAGGCCGGGTCGGACGGTCCAGCACCCAATCTTTTGCCTATCTTCTTGTCCCGTCTCTTGACAGCCTGAGCAAAGACTCCCGCGACAGACTCAGGGCCCTGATGGACTGCAACGAACTGGGTGGTGGCTTCAAACTGGCGATGAGCGATCTGCAGATCCGCGGCGGCGGCAATATCCTGGGGGTCTCCCAGAGCGGCAATATCGCCGCCATCGGCTATGACCTGTATCTGGATCTGCTGCAAAAGACAGTGGCCGACCTCAAGGCCCAGGCGGCAACAGGCGAGCACGAACAGGCCGGCGACGATCTTGATCCGGAGATAAACCTGCAGCTCTCTGCGTATATTCCGGAAAGGTATATTCCCGACATCAGTCAGCGCTACATAACCTATAGAAGAATGGCTGCCCTGGCCGGCTCTCCGCCGGAAATGCAGCTTGATCTGCAGGACGAACTGGTTGATCGTTACGGACCGCTGCCGGTGGAAACCAGCACCTTGTTTCGTATAATCAGTCTTAAAAAGGAACTTGCGGCACTGCGGATTAATAAACTCGAACAGGGTAGAGACAGCCTGGTGTTCACCTTTCAGGGCGACACACCGCTTTCAGCTGAAATGCTGTTGCGGTATCTACAAAACCACACCGGCAGAAAAAACAGTCTTGCCGCGAAATTAACCCCGGACAGTCGCCTGGTTCTCAGCGGCCGCCTTGCCTCGATGGAGCACATCTTCGACACTCTCAACAGAACGATAGAAGAGTTAACCGCCCTCAGCCATGCAGCCCACTGAAAAACGACCACAGATTCCGCCCGATTTTTCCTGGGACGCCATAGATACCGTCTTTCTCGATATGGACGGCACGCTCCTGGATAAATATTATGACGACTATTTCTGGGAACAGTATGTGCCCGAAGTCTACGCCGCCAAAAATAAGCTTGATGTGGTTGACGCGGCCAAACTGCTGCTGGGTATCTATCGGAGTGTCGAAAATACCCTGAAGTGGACCAATCTTGATTTCTGGTCGGATCGTCTGGAGCTCGACATGGTGGCACTCAAGCGAGACATCAGCCATCTGATCGGTTGTCATCCCCATATTATCGAATATTTTGAATATATGCAGAAAATCGGCAAGACACTCTACCTGGTCACCAATGCCCATCCAAAGTCACTGGAAGTTAAGATGGAACAGGTGCAGCTCGACGGTTGGTTTGAAAGAGTGGTCTGCTCGGTGGAGATTGGCGCAGCCAAGGAACAGCCGGAGTTCTGGCCCAGGCTCCAGAAACTATTAGGCCATGATAACGAGCGGACCCTGTTTGCCGACGATACCGAAAAAGTGCTCCACCGTGCAGCCGAATTCGGCATCCGACATCTTATCCATATCGCCAAACCCAGCTCCAGGTTACCGATACAGTTTTCGACCCGGTATCAATCGATTGTCAACTTTCAGGAGTTGATCTTTTAACCCCGGTAAACGAAAAGAAAGCCGGGATAAGAGCCTTGGAGGTTGGTTTAAGTTCTTAATTTCAAAACACTCTCCATATTTCTTGTTTTTTATGACAGGCTTTAAGGAGTAAGGCACTAAACAGCCGGTCGGCCGGCAATACGCCCCGACCCGGTCATTTTTCATCCTCTTCTATTTGCTCCCTCCTCACCTTCTTATGACATCTCCGACCAGCGGTAAAATCACCAGCCTCCCTTCTCTTGCTCTGTTGCTGGCGGTTTTCCTCTGGGCAAGCTCGTTTATCGCCCTGAAAATTGCCTTTGTTGCCTATGATCCGATGGTGGTGATTTTCGGACGCATGTTCGTAGCCTCCATCTGTTTTCTGATCGTCGGTCGCAGGGTCACCCAGGCTCTGCATTACTGCCGGGGCGACTACAAGCTGATCTTCGCCATGGCCTTTTGCGAACCATGCCTCTATTTTATTTTCGAGGCCAAGGCGGTACAAAACACCACCGCCTCCCAGGCGGGTATGATTACCGCGCTGGGACCAGTACTTGTCATGGCCGCCGCCGCCGTTTTCCTGAAAGAGCAAATCAAAGGAAGATCATGGCTAGGATCACTTATCGCCATTACCGGCGTCTGCTGGCTTACCATGGAGAGCAGCCCGAGTCTGGATGCTCCCAATCCATTGCTCGGCAACTTTTTAGAATTCCTGGCCATGGTCTGCGCCACAGGTTATACCATTATCCTCAAATCCCTGACCGAGCGATATTCACCCTTTTTCCTGACCGCGATGCAGGCATTCATCGGCTGTTTCTTCTATTTCCCGCTTCTTTTCCTGCCTTCGACGGCCCTCCCCGATCAACTGCATCACGGGCCTGCCCTGGCTATCATCTATCTTGGTGCGGTCATAACTCTTGGCGCCTATGGCTTATTTAATTACGGCGTAAAATATCTTCCGGCCAATCAGGCAGCCTCATATATCAACCTGATCCCCATTTTTTCAGTGCTGCTGGGCTGGTCGATTCTAGGCGATTCATTTACCGGCTGGCAAATATGCGCCGGAGTCCTTACTGTCGGAGGAGTCTATCTGACGCAGAAATAAAATTATTTGATTACCCCTCAAACTCAGCCTATCGGCATGGTAGGGGGTGAGTTGTTCGTTTCGCGGGGCTCTTTGCAGTACTCGCTTGACGGGTACTCAGTTCAGTACCCCCTTGAGGGGTGTAAGTTCATTCACGAAATAATTATCTTGTCAACAGCACAAGATAATTATTCCTAATTCACTAAGAGGAGTGTCCAATGAAAAAAATAGTCTTAGTAGCCTTTATCCTTCTTCTCGCCGGATGCAGCACAAATTATCCGCTTACCGCCAACCTTCACTTCCGTGCAGACAGTCAACCGACTGGAATCTACGACAATACGATAACCGCGGTCCTGAGCGGACATGATGCTCGAAAAAACAGTCCGGTGGTGGCATACCAGATCAATGGCCAGTCTGAAATACTGCTGCCCAATGAAACTGAACCGCATATCCTTATCGCCGACCAGCTGGCGCGTGGATTTTTAGAACAGGGCCTGGTGTTTGAAAATGGTGCCCCGGTCCGCATCCAGCTTAACCTCGAGAAACTCCTGGCCAAGGTAAACCGACCCAAAATCCTGTACAACGCCACCGCCATGAGTCATATCACCCTGATTGTCACCAACCGGGGGACAACGCTTACCAAGACCTATGATCGGGAATCAAACCGGGAATCGGCAACGCAGCCGCCGGTTAAGGATCTGGAAAAGATGCTCGATGATCAGTTGACCGATATCGTCAAGCAGATTTTGCAGGACGAGGAAGTACGTGCGGCCATCCGTGCACTTTAACATGGGGTAAGGCCTAGGTGGTGGATTGCACCGATTTCCCGATGCGGCTGACAGCCTGGCGATAGAGTTTTTCCGCCTGATAGCTGCTCCGGACAAAAGGGCCTGACGACACTCCGGAAAATCCTGAGTCGAGTGCTTCCTGCTGCAGTTCGGCAAACTCTCCCGGCGGCACAAAACGGTGTACCGCCAAATGATCGGCACTTGGCTGGAGATATTGACCCATGGTGAGAATATCGCAGCCTGAGCTTCGCAAATCATGCCAGGTCTGGACAAGTTCGGTGTGGGCTTCACCTAAACCGAGCATTATTCCGGACTTGGTTGGAAGATGCGGATTTATTTTTTTTGCCTGACGCAGGAGTTCAAGAGACCGTTGATAGAGGGCCTGTGGCCGTACCTCGGGGTAGAGCCCGGCGACGGTTTCTATATTATGATTGAGTACATCAGGACCAGCCGCAATGATCGTCCGTAAAGCCTGCCAGTTCCCCTGCAGATCAGGGATCAGCACTTCGACCAGGGTCTTTGGGCTACTCTTACGAATCCGGCGGATGGTCTCGGCGAAAAAAGACGCGCCGCCATCGGCGAGATCGTCTCTTGTCACCGAAGTGACCACCGCGTAACGAAGCCCGAGAATGACTACGGCTTCAGCGACCCGACCTGCTTCTCTGGGGTCAGGCATGCTTTCGGGCTGGTGCCGGACAGCGCAGAACCGACAATTACGAGTACACCTCTCGCCGAGGATCATGAAAGTTGCCGTCCCCTTACCATAGCATTCAAACTGATTGGGGCATTGAGCCTCCTGGCAGACGGTGGTAAGGTCGTGGCTTTTCAGCAGTTGCCGGATTTTTTCATATTCCGGCCCGGTCGGCAGGCTGCGCCTGAGCCATTTCGGTTTGGCCGTCTTTTTTTCGTTCTGGCGTTGTGACATCTGGATGGTCCTTGTCAAGTGATATAAAATCGCGGTTGAACACCTGTCTGAGTTGACTGAACAGCACCCCCTTCACCTCGTCCAGGGCAACCTGCCTGCCGCATTCACGACTCAGCGTCGTCATCCGTACTCCGGTCAGCCCGCATGGGTTTACCCAGGAAAAAGGTTCGAGGGAAATATCTATATTTAGAGCCAGACCGTGGAAAGTAACCCCATGACGGATGGCGATCCCCACGCTGCCGAGTTTTCGGCCACCGGCCCAGACGCCATGGTTCCTCGGATCACGACCAGCCACCACCCCGCACTCTGCCGCCAGGTTGATCATGAGTTGCTCAAGCCGATGCACATATTCAGCAACTGTCAGGGCAGCCTGGCGCAGGTGCATGATGGGATAGATAACGAGTTGTCCGGGCCCATGATAGGTTATATCGCCGCCTCGTTCGATAGGAACCAGCGGGATGTTCCTGTCCTGAAGGAACTGTTCCGAAACCATCAGGTTCTGCAGCCCTCCCCGCCTGCCAAGGGTAAAGGTGGCCGGGTGTTCGGTAACGATAAAAACATCATCAGCCGCCGTTGCCCTGCGTCGCTTTTCCACCAGCGCCAGCTGGAGTCGATAGGCCGCTGCATAATCGGTTTTCCCGAGATCGACAAGACGGCCTGCCGTTTGCTGCGTATCCACCAGATCAGCCGCAGAGACAGGGCTTGCGCGCAGCCTGGGTTTCATCCAGACGACGCAGCTTGGCCTTCACCGGGGCCTGCCGGAGCAGTTCGGGATTTTCTTTCCCTTCCTGCACCACCAGTTTCATAGTCGCAATGAACTGGTCAATATCATCTTTACACTCCGTCTCGGTCGGCTCGATCATGAGCGCCCCGTGCACCACCAACGGGAAATAAATGGTCGGTGGATGATAGCCATGATCGATCAGTCTTTTGGCGATATCAAGAGTGGTAATTTTATCTTCAGCCTGCAGTGCGTCGGAGAAAACGCATTCGTGCATACACGGTCGGTTGTAGGCAAGCTGCAGGGTACCCTTTAACTCTTCTTTGATATATGCCGCATTGAGCACTGCCAGCTGACTGGCTTTTTTTAGATTTTCCGCGCCCATTGTGCGGATATAGCAATACGCCCGGATCAGCACCGAAAAATTGCCGTGAAAAGCATGTACCCTGCCGACAGATTCAGGGCGGTTAAAATCCAGGAGATACATATCCCCGTCTTTTATGGCGCTCGGTACCGGCAGAAATTTTTCCAGCTCACGGGTGACACAGATCGGTCCGGCCCCCGGGCCGCCGCCGCCATGTGGCGTTGAAAAAGTCTTATGCAAATTAAGATGCATCACATCAATGCCGCATCTGGCCGCGTTAATAACCCCCATGATGGCGTTCATGTTTGCACCATCGCCATACACCAGACCGCCTTTGGCGTGGACAATATCGGCAATTTCACGAATATTGGTTTCAAAGAGGCCAAGGGTATTCGGGTTGGTGATCATGATCCCGGCGCACTCTTCATCCATCGCCTCGGCAATTGACTGGACCTGGAGGATACCGTTTGCACCGGATTTGATCGGCACCGGCTTATAGCCGCACAAGGCAGCACTGGCCGGATTGGTGCCATGGGCGGTATCGGGTATGAGGATTTTCGTCCGCTTGGAATTACGATTGCGATGATAGGCGGCAAAAACCAGCATTCCGGTCAACTCGCCATGAGCACCCGCCGCCGGTTGCAATGAAACCCCGGGCAGCCCGGTGATGGCGGCCAGATATTGCTGCAGTTCAAACATGATCTGCAGAGAGCCCTGAACCTGTTCATCAACCAGCATCGGATGGGCGGCGGCCAGTTCTGGGGTGGCGGCCAGCTTTTCGTTGATTTTCGGATTATATTTCATGGTACACGAACCAAGCGGATACATACCGCTATCCACCCCATAATTCCATTGTGACAGACGGGTATAGTGGCGTACCACATCGATTTCACTCAGATCGGGGAAATTCGGTCCTGCCCCCTGCAGTCCGGCTGGAAATTCCGCCGGGGGAACGTCACTTGCCGGAATACTCATCCCGTGCCGGCCTTTCTGTCCTTTCTCCCAGAGCAAGGGTTCCTCAAAAATCAATCCGCTTATACCTGGTGTTTTCGTCATGGTTTCACCTCATTCACCACTGCATCTATTACTTCTCTGGCAACCGTCTCCGTCACGCAAAACAGGTATTTCTCGGCAAGTTCCGGGTAATACCTGCCCAGCTCCAGACCGGCGACAATTTTCTTGGCCAACAGCTTCTTATAAATCGGTTTAAAATCGGTGCCGAACTCAACAACAAACTCATTAAAAGTCGGCGAATCAAAGACTATCCGCGCCCCTTTTTGGGTCAGCTGACTCTTGAAGTATTCGGCCTTGTCGTAGTTGACCCGGGCCAGCTCTCTCAGCCCTGAACCGCCCAGGGAGGCCATATACATCGCCGCAGTAAGCGTGCAGATCCCCTGGTTCGAACAAATATTGGAGGTGGCTTTTTCCCTCCTGATATGTTGTTCTCTCGTTGAAAGGGTCAGGACAAAGCCACGTTTCCCCTCGATATCCGTCGTCTCGCCGACCAATCGACCGGGCATATTCCTGGTGAACTGATCCCGACAGGCAAACATGCCGAGGGCGGCCCCGCCAAAAGATCTCGACAGGCCAAAACTCTGACCCTCCCCGCAGACAATATCAGCACCGCATTCACCGGGATTTTTGCACAGCCCGTAGGCAAGTGGTTCGGTAAAACTGGTGATAAAAAGAGCACCGACATCATGGATAGCCTGGCCGAGAGCGGCAAGGTCCTCGATGACCCCGAAAAAATTCGGCGACTGGACAGCGACCGCCGCCAACCCGTCGATGTCGGCAAGACCGGATACATCGGTTCGCCCGTCTTTACCCACCGGTAATTCAATCACTTCATGATCCGTCGGCGTAAGGTATGTTCGGACCACTTCGCGATAATGCGGATGAATTGCCGCAGAGACGGCCACTTTGGTCTTTTTCTTACCAATGCGCAGCCCCATCAATAACGCTTCGGCAAGGGCGGAGGCACCATCATAGATGGAGGCATTAGCCACATCCATTCCGAGCAACCTGGCAGTCAGGGTCTGGTATTCGTATATACCCTGCAGGGTCCCCTGGGCAATTTCCGGCTGATATGGTGTGTAGGCGGTAAGGAATTCCGACCTGGCCATAAGTGTGCCGACGGTTACCGGGATATTGTGATGATAACTGCCGGCACCGATCAGCACCTTGTTTTTATGGTTGACCTGCATTGCCTCAGCTAATTCACTGAAGTGATCGGTCAGCAACCATTCGTTAAGCGGTTCAGGCAAATCCATTGTCCCTTCGTACCGACAATGGTCGGGAACCGAGCAAAAAAGTTCCTCCAGACTTTTTCTGCCAATGACATCCAGCATGGCACGAATCTCTTCATCAGTATGAGGCAAATAGCGCATTGTTTTATCCTTTGAGTAAGTCCCGATAGGAGGCAACAGAATGGAGATCCTCGAGTTCATCCATATCGGCAGGTTTGATTTCAATTATCCAGTGCGTATATGAGTCTTCATTAATGAGCTCTGGTGCATCGGCAAGCTCTTCATTGACCGCAACGACCTCGCCGGCGATAGGCATATACAGTTCAGAGACCGCTTTCACCGACTCAAGGGTACCGAATTCTTCACCTTTTTCAAAAGTTGTTCCTACTTCCGGCAACTCGACGTAGACAATATCTCCCATCTGATCCTGGGCATAATCACTCACGCCGATCTTGAGGGTATCCCCGCTCTCGCTCACCCATTCGTGATCGTCTGTATAACGCAGTCCCTCTCTAAAATTCAGCTCACTCAATTCTTTCACGGCCCCTACCTCCATTAAAATTTGTTGGGTCAACCCAGCATCAAACTCATCGCTTTTCTCGCTGTCCTGTTCGGACGAACATCCGCCCGTATTTCAACCTTTATTTTCCGTTTCCCGTCGGTCAGGATAACTATCTCTCCGGGAGCACATTGTTTATCCACCATCACAAAGCCGCAACAGAGTCCCTTGGCCTGGAATTGTGTATTGCCTGCCACACTGACGATTTCGCCATCCACCCGGCCAATGGCCATATCCGTAGTGCAGGTCAGAATTGTGCCCAGCCTTTCGCCGGTTTCCGAGGTGACGAAACTGTCATCGCCGGCACCAATTTTACGCGGATCGAAACCGGCAAATGGAAGAGTATACTTGTTCCAGCTCGACTGCAGCAGTGCTTTTGCACCAATAAAGTCTTTACTGAAACCGGTATGGCCATCGTTAAAAGGCAGGGCAAAAGGCCATGGATTGTTGAGAAATGGCCATGGGCCGATATCCTGGTGGGAAAGCGGCAGAACCGCGCCAGCCCTGAGTGAATCACGAGCGGCCAGGCCACAGGCCAGAACGCCTTTTTCTCTTCCTGCTTCAAGTACCATGGTCCAGACGGATACCAGGCGGTCAATGGGGAGAAAAAGTTCAAAACCGAATTCTCCGGTATAGCCGGTTCGGGACAGCAACAGCGGCGTTCCATCGACCAGTTCTGCAGAGGTGGACGTCTGGAGATCACCAAAACCACCCTTGCACGAAAAATACACCAGCCGCTCAAAAACCGCGGTCGGGTTTTTAATAATTTTCCCAAGGATTCTTGCAGAGTCCGGCCCCTGGATATCCATCTTGCCAACTCGGTCTGTCAGATCTACCACAGTCACGGTCCTATCCCCATCATTTTCAATAAGATGGCCGGCAATTTCTCCGCCCATGCCGGCATTTACCACCACCATGAAAGACTCAGCCTGCAACTGATAGACAATGGCATCATCGATTACGGTGCCATCCGTTTTAAGAAATACCCCATAAGCACATCGCCCGTCTACCAGTGGTGATTTACCCTGGCCAAGACAACAATCGATATTTTTGCTCAGACAACGCTGCAAAAGAGTTCTTGCCCCCTTCCCCCGCACCGATACCACGGCCATATGACTGGTATCGAAAATTCCGGCGCCCTGAATGACCGACAGATGTTCGGCCTTTGCGCCCGTCTTGTACCAGAGAGGCATATCATAATTGCCGAAGAGCGCCATATTGGCACCATTTGCCACATGCCAGCTATGCAGGACAGTTTGTTTAGTTGTTGCCATTTCGTCACCTTCCCGTTTCTCTACATCCTTAACATCTTCGTTATTACGGCAGAGTAAGAGGCACCTTCAGATTAAAGCTCTTATATACAACGAAAGTCTCCACAGCCCTGACGTTCTCCAGTTTTGCCACCTCTTCCGTATAGAATTTCACCATAGGAAAGTCCTTGGTGAGCAACACGGTCAGAATAAGATCAAAACGGCCGGTTACCACGCAAACAGAAATAACTCCGCGTAATTTGCTGAACTCCTCGCCTTTTTTGACCAGATCCATATCTTTTAAGCGCACTCCGACCAGAACAATATTCTGGTCGGGCACGGCTTCGGGATCTACAAGGGCGGTAATGTCCAGAACGCCCTCTTCTTTCAATTTCTTCACCCTGGCCCGAACTGTCCCCTCAGAAAGCGCCAATAAATCGGCAATTTTCTTAAACGGCATCCGCCCATCCCGCAGATGATTAATAATTGCCAGATTTATTTCATCGATTTCCATCGAAAACACCACTTTTCCATTAAACTCTCACGCCGGCAAAATCAAGCTAAATACGATACATCCAGTTTAATGGACATTAAATTACGAATACATTCTTTTCAACACATATTTTTTACGCTTTTCGCATTCACATATCAATTAATCTTTATTTTCCTATCATTTTATACATTGTCGTTCGATTCGTCACGCCCGTACTGCAAAATGTTGCTCACCAGTCACGGAACGTGTAAGCCACCAACCTACCCTTCATACGTTATTCCCTTACTTGGTTTTGCGTCAAAACCCTAGCGGTTTC
>JBBRDD010000003.1:0-63392 GCA_038204235.1 Desulfobulbales bacterium | reverse complement strand
CTTGGTGCCGACTCTCTTGATGCCCTTGAAATTGCGGTAACCATTCAGCGGGAATATGGCGTGAGGATGGACTCGGAAAACACCAGCAGGACTGTTCTGCAATCTCTGGCGACGCTTGCTCAGTATATTGACAGCAACAGGGCGCATTGAGCAGGGAGTCTGGAAATCCGGCCAGAGGCCCTGGCTGTTGGATAGCTTCATCGCGCCTTAGCGGGGCACTTTTTATCCTGTGTTCGGCAACCGGTTTCGGAGCGATGGCTATCTTCGGCAAGGTTGCTTTCGCATCAGGAGCATCCACGGCAACCGTGCTCTTTTTACGTTTTCTGAGTGCCGGAGCATGTATGGTCGTGCTGATGACCGTTCTTCGCCAGCCCTGGCCCAGAGGACGGGATCTGTATATTCTGATTGCTATGGGGGCCTTCGGTTATGCCGGTCAGTCCTTCTGCTTTTTCTCTGCGCTCCACTATGCCACTGCCGGTCTGACCGGATTGCTGCTGTATCTGCATCCTTCTCTGGTCATTATCGGTTCGGCACTGCTTGGCCGCCGACATCTGACTCTTACGAAGATACTGCTGGCTCTGGGTTCGCTTTTGGGCATCCTTTTGACCGTTTCCGGCGGCTTTGCCGGGACGCCGACAGGGATAGCTTTCGGGACCGGTGCGGCCCTTGTCTATACCATCTATATTCTGGTAGGTGAAAATGTCACAGCCCGGACCGGAGCTATCGGCGCCGGATGCGTTATCATGCTTTCCGCCGCCGCAGTTTTTGGCACGGCCATGATGCTTGATGGGCCGTGCTTTCCACAAGAGAGGAATGGCTGGCTGGCGGTGGCCTCGATAGGCATATTCTCGACACTGATGCCGATTGTATTTTTCTTTGCCGGGATGCGTCGTCTCGGTGCCGGTGACGCGTCAACTCTTTCAACCTTTGAGCCGGTGGTAACCCTTTTGCTCGCCTATCTTTTTCTTGGTGAAACTCTGAGCCTGATCCAGGCATCTGGTGCAGCAACGGTTATTGTGGCAGTGGTAATTCTTACCCGGATGCACTAACATGACCGAAATACCCTTTGACCATCAACAGCTTCTCGAGCTGGCGCAAATGAAAATGCCCTTTGGCAAATATGCTGGACGACTGCTGATCGATCTGCCCGAACCCTACGTGGTCTGGTTTGCCGGGAAAGGCTTTCCGGCAGGAAAACTGGGGCAAATGCTGGCTATCGTCTATGAGATAAAGACTAATGGCCTGGAATATCTGTTCGAGCCGCTCAGAGGTAATAGCCGGTGAAGCTTCCTTTAAGTTGCCGGACCAGTTGACTGGCTTGCCAGTCTTCCCAGAAACTCGGCAACCGTTTTCATGCCCTTGTTGAACTGATCGAGACTGAATTTCTCATTGGGGGCATGGATGGTATCGTCGGGCAGCCCAAAGCCCATTAACACCACCGGAGTTTTCAGGATCGTATCAAAAAGTGCGGCGATGGGAATTGAGCCGCCCTCCCGCATAAATACCGGCGGAGTGCCGTAGACCGACTCGAGGGCCTGAGCCGCCGCTTGAATATAGCGGCTGTCGGGATGGATATAAAAACCTTTCCCCGAATGGAGATTGGTGAGTTGCACCTGGTGTCCGGCCGGCATGTTGCGGAGTACAGCTTTTTGCAGCCAGGTAAATACGTCGTCTGGATCAATGTTTGCCGGAAGGCGTAAACTCACCTTGGCCAGTGCCATTGCCGGAATAACGGTTTTGGCGCCTTCTCCGGTAAAGCCACCGCGAATCCCATGAACCTCCAGGGTCGGCCGCAGGCCTAATCGCTCCAGAGGTGGATAATTCTTTTCACCTGCCAGCTCTGCCACACCCATTTCGGTGCACAGGGCTTCCTCAATGTGTAAAGGATCTTCCTGTAAAAAAGATTTTTCTGCAGCCGTTGGGGTTGGGATGGCAGCGACAAGTTCGGGAATCTGGATAACTCCGTCTTCTCCCTTCAGGCGGTTTATCAATATGCAGAGTGCATGGATCGGGTTGGGCGCCACGCCGCCGTAGCTGCCGGAATGGAGATCAGTTTTCGCACCGGATACGGTGATTTCGGTATAGAGGATGCCCCGAAGGCTGGTAACCAGCGAAGGCTGCTCCGGATGCACCATATGGGTATCACAAATCAATGCGGCATCGGCCTGAAGGAGTTCGGGGTTGTCCTGCACATATTTGGTAACCGAAGCGCCGCCCGCTTCCTCTTCACCTTCAAGCAGGATCTTGATGTTTATCGGCAGGGCGCCGTTCACTTCGATCCATGCTTCAAGAGCTGCGAGCACGAGCATGACCTGGGCCTTGTCATCACTTGCCCCGCGACAGTAAATGTTTCCATTGCGAATGGTTGGTTCAAAAGGCGGGCTATGCCATTCTTTGATGGGGTCGACCGGCTGCACATCATAGTGCCCGTAGACGAGCAGGGTGGGGGACTCTTTATCCACCATCCATTCCGCATACACGATCGGATGACCTGTTGTGACGATGTTTTTTGCCGTGGGAAAACCAATTGCCACCAGCCTTTCCCGCACCCAGTCTGCCGCCCTGGCCACATCACCTTTATGCTCGGAGAGGGTGCTGATGCTTGGAATTGCCAGCCATTGCTGTAATTGCTCGATGAATCGGTTCTGGTTTGCGTCCAGATAGTTGTTGCGTGTTGCTGTATCAGTCATTGTATTTCTCCTGGTACAAAATTATCGGCGATGATCTCGCTGCATGAACCTGGCTTTGCCCTTGCACACAATTTTGTCGCCGATACGGATGTGCGATCTGACATGATAGAGTGGCGGCAGCGATGAATCAATCCACGCTCTGATATCAAGAGTACCATCGCAGGCCACCTGTTCGAGATAGCGAACCGTCAGTTCGCCGGTTACCGCTTCGATATCCTGATGTAAGAGGCATTGGGCCATGGCAGTATCGAGCAGGGCCGAAAGGACGCCACCATGCATAACACCGGTGTATCCCTGCAGATTCCTGTTGCCGGTAAAAGTTGTCGATACGGCACCATCACCGTTTTTTTTGAATTTCAGGCCAAAAGAAAAGGGATTTTCCTGTCCGCACATAAGACAGAAGCGGTGGCTTGTCTGGGCAGTTGGGGATTCAGTTTGTTCCATGATATTTCGGGAAATGATATATTGGGAAAGATAAAGTCGAGCAAATCGTCTGAATGTGTCGCTTGTGGAATATCAATTAAAGTATTTTGTTTAATTGCTTGCTTGACACAACTGGAAAAGTGATCAAATATAGCATATGCACAAATTGTGTCTATCTCTCTTTCTCGGACAGTATACCCAAGGGGGAAAAATTATGTCGAAAATTCTGATGTCTATCAGTAAAAATCTCGACCAGACCTTTCTTCAGCTTTTGCTGGGGCGATGTTTACTCACAGGTTAAGCGAAAAAATCGAGCAGTCGCTGGGGATATTATTGTATAACCTGTTCATGGATTCAAAACATTATCAATGGAGGACAATATGAAGTGGATGCAGTTTTTTACTCCGGTCTCGTCCATTAACTGGCAAGAGGCGCATAAGCTTGCCGAAGAGACGCCTGGTCGTGACGTTGTTTTTCTCGATGTGCGTCAACCCAAAGAATATGCCAATGGTCACCTGCCGGGAGCTCAACTCATTCCGCTGGGTGATCTGGATAAGCGGTTAGACGAACTCGGTAAAGAGCAGCCCATTGTCATTTATTGAGCGAGTGGAGGACGCAGCCGGGTTGCTGCGCAGATGCTCGCTGGAAAAGGCTTCAGCAAAGTGTATAATCTGACCGGTGGAATTAAGGCCTGGAACAAGGAGGTCGCAGTCGGGACCGAAGAGACCGGACTACATCTTTTCACCAGCGAAGAGAGTCCCGAAGAGGCGGTTGTTGTCGGCTTTGGGCTGGAAGTGGGACTGCGGGAATTTTATATTTCCATGCAGGCCAAGAACTCCAGGGAATCGACAAAGGTACTTTTCGGCAAGCTGGCAGATATTGAGATCCTGCATCAGGAGCGACTGGTGGAACTGTATCGGGACATGACCGGTTCCGTCATGACCATGACCGAGTTTAGCAAAAAAATTGTCGAGCCGGGCATGGAAGGCGGCCTGAGCACCGAAGAGTATCTGCAACTCTACAATATCAATTATGATTCGGAACTTGAGGTGCTTGGCATGGCGCTGGCCATTGAAGCACAGGCTCTTGACCTCTATTTGCGCGCAGCACAGCGAAGCGATAACAAACAAACGGAAAAGGTCTTGCTGCAGATTGCCGATGAAGAACGCAGTCATATTGCCCGGCTGAGCAGCTATATCGATCAACAACAGGATCTGACATGACTGAACAAGCTAAAAAACTCGTGCTTATCGGTGGCGGCCATGCCCATATGGTAACACTGGCCAAGCTGGAAACCTTTGTGGAAAAAGGCTATGCGGTTACCGTGATCCAACCTTCCGAGTACCATTATTACAGTGGAATGGGGCCGGGAATGCTCGGTGGGACCTACCAGCCTGAAGATATCCGTTTTGCCACCCGTCGACTGGTTGAAGAAAAAGGCGGCACCTTTATTCTTGGCAAGGCATATCGGATCGATCCGCATAAACAGCTGGTTTTACTGGAAGATAGAAAAGAAGAAATTCCATATGACGTTTTGTCCTGCAATGCCGGCTCCTATGTGCCCCGGGAGATGATCAAAGGGGAATCGCAAAATATTTTCACCGCCAAACCCATAGAGGAACTGCTTGTTGCAAGAAAGAGGATTCTCGAACTTGCGGCTGCGCAGAAAATCACTGTCGCCGTGGTCGGCAGCGGTCCATCTTCTATTGAAATTGCCGGTAATATTCACCAGCTGTGTCAACAACAGGGGAGTCATATGCCCAAGATTCAGCTCTTTGGCGGCCGAAATTTCATGTCCGGCCGGCCGGCCAAAGTTCGCAAGCTGGCCAGGACAATTCTTATGGGCAAAGGCATTGAAATAATAGAGGCCGGATATGTGCAGCAGATCGAGAAGAATCTCCTCCTGCTGGAAAACGGCGAAAGTTACCCGGCTGATGTTATCTTTCCTGCGGTCGGGGTGAAACCATCGAAGATTTTTGCCAGGTCCGGCCTGCCGATTGGTCCGGAAGGGGGGCTGCTGGTTGATGAATTTCTGCGGTCAAGCCGCTATAAAAATATCTTCGGTGGTGGAGACTGCATCCATTTTGCGCCCCAGCCACTGGATAAGGTGGGAGTGTATGCGGTTCGCCAGAACAGTGTGCTGTACGGAAACCTGATGGCCTCTCTTGGCGGCAAAGAACCGGAGAAATTCATTCCTGGCGGGAAATACCTCCTAATCTATAATCTTGGCGACGGCGACGGTATTCTCTCCAAGTGGTTTCTGACTTTTTCGGGTAAACTGGCCTTTTATATCAAGGATCGGATAGACCGCAAGTTTATCGAAACCTTCCAGCGCCATTAACTGTATAACTTTTCTTTTCAAGTCCCGCGGGTTACAGGGTTGCCGGATAAAAAAATGTGATTACCACTAAACTTCAGCTATATGGGGATAAGAGGTGACCTTTGTACGGGACGCCATGAACCCATCCCTGGGGGCTTGACCGCAGCCATCCAGGCTGCGGGACACCCGTACAAAGGTCACCTCTTATCCCTCTGAACCTTCTGTGCCATACGAGTGGTAATCAAATAAAAAAATGTACAATATTCTGATATTTGGTCTGGAAAAAGAGCGGGAAAAGCTGATCGCCGATTTTTCCTCGATGACCTGTCGGTTTTTATGGATTAATTCTTCCGCCGAGTTTTATGCCACTGCATTTTCGCGAATCTTTGATGTGTGGATAATTGAAGCAGCACATCCTGAATTTGCCGAGATTGAGCTGGGCGAACTGACTGGAACCCACAATACGCCGCATATTTTTCTCTATGGAGAGGCTGACCGTCCAGCAGCAAAGGCCCCGGTCAGTCAGGCAAGCAAAGTAAATATGATGGCCAGGAAGGATATCGGCCATTGTGCAGAGCTTTTTGCGCAGCTGATGCGCGATCTCCGCGAGCAAAACAGAGAGCGTTATCTGGCAGGTTATATCCAGACGCCGCCGGGGCGAGATGCTATCGTCACCAAAAGCCCATTGATGGAGCAGTTGCTGGATCTGATAAAAGACATCGCTCCCACGGAGTCCCCGGTTTTCCTGCACGGCGAAACGGGAACGGGTAAGGAACTGCTCGCCAATATCTTCCATAATGAATCCCGTCGCCGATCCGGGCCGTTTATGGCGGTGAATTGTGGCGCTCTGCCGGACAGCCTGCTGGAATCTGAATTGTTCGGCTACGAAAAAGGTGCCTTCACCGGTGCCACCACCCGGCGTATCGGCAAGATTGAACACGCTGCCGGAGGAACTTTATTTCTCGATGAAATCGAGTCGATGTCCCCGGCTATGCAGGTTCGGCTGCTGCGTGTGCTGCAGGAAAAAAATCTGCAGCGCCTCGGCGGCAATAGCGAGATCAGCACTGATTTCCGGGTGATCGGGGCAACGAATACCGATCCGTTCGAACTTCTTCATTCAGGGCGCCTGCGCTCCGATCTCTACTATCGTTTGTCGGTTTTTCAAGTGCATGTTCCGCCGCTTCGTGACAGGATCGAGGACATTCCCCTTTTGACCCAGCATTTCATCAGCAAGAAGAAAAAAGATGGCCGGGACTATATTAAAAGACTGGATCGGCAGGCCCAGAAGATCCTCCTCTCGGTCCCCTGGTTTGGTAATATCCGGGAGTTGCAAAATGTTATCGAGAGGGCGGTTATGCTTGCCGACAGCGAAACTATCAGCGCCGATCTTATTCAAATCCCGAGTCTGCCCCAGGGAGGCTCTCAGCACTCCGGGACGGAATTGAGCGAGCATGCCTTCCGGCCGGGAACGACCCTGAAGTCCTATAAAACCAATCTTTCCCAGGCTGCAGAAAGAAAGTATCTGGTTGAGCTGCTCGATTATACCGATGGACGAATCGGTGAATCGGCTCAGTTAGCCGGGTTGACCCCCCGGGCTCTCTATAACAAGATGAAAATATATGGCTTGAAGAAAGAGGACTTTAGAAAATCGGAATAATTGTTTCATATCGGAAAAACATGAGAAAGCAACTTTGTAACAGATAGTTACAGGCGAGTGCGGATGATTTGACCAGCTGAATCGGAACCTGCGTTGTTGATTGGAGAATGTCCTGTAAGGCAAAAAAAGCGGCAGTATTTTCTGACTCGGGTAAACGGAAAATAACCATGAACGCCTATCTTCTTGCTATCACGTTTAAAAATATTGACCGCTCACTTTTTTCGGGACAGGTTCGTCGAGGCAGAGCTGCCAATAAAACTCGATAATTGAAAATATTGTCTGGCACACTTTTTGTAATAAAAGACGGTTGAGACTCTTCATGATCGATACCCACAAAAGGAGGATGCCATGGCAAAAGTTACTAAAAAACAAGGGGAGCGGGAGCGGTTCGGGAAATGTTCTATCTGTATGGAATATATACCGATTGAATACTATTTTAGTACAAACGATACTATTGTCTGTTATGAATGTGGGACGGAGTATGTGCTCACCTCAAAAGATCCGGTGAAGCTCACAATGCTTGAAGTGGATCACGATCCGGATGACTACTATGGTGACAAGCTCTTTAACGATTGACGGCCGGGTCAGATCCAGTTTTTTTTACGGAAATAGAGAAACTGGATGAAGCAGACGCCAAGGAGCAGGGTGATAACGATCAAAAAAGCCCATGGGTTCGCTGCCCCGGGGATGCCGCCGACATTTATGCCCAACAGGCCGGTGAAAAAACTCAATGGCAGAAAGATGGTGGTGACGAGCGACAGGGTATACATTCGGGAATTTATCTGCTCGCTCAGCAGATTGACCAGCTCTTCCTGGGCAACATTAGCCCGTTCCCTGAGAGAATCAAGATCTTCCACGATGCGGATGAGACTGTTGGCAGTTTCGTATAAATGTCTCTTGTCTTGTTCGCTGAACCAGTGAATCTTTTCAACCTGCATTCTGGTAAACGCCTCTCTCTGCGGGGCCAGGTAGCGGCGCAGCATGATTGCCTGGCGGCGAAGACCGGATATCCGCGAACGTAATTTTCGGTCATGGGCAACCACCACCTGTTCTTCCAGCTCCGCTGTCTGGTCTTCGATTCCATCAACCGTGTCTTCAATATATTCCGTCAGGAGTTCAGCCAGGGTATTGATAAATTCGCCGCTGGTGGCCGGGCCTTGTCCAGCCGAAAAACTGCCGACAAGACCGGTGACCGACAGCAGTTTTCTCCTTCTGGTGGTAATGATCCTCGTTTGTTCGGCCCAGATGCGAATGGAAACCATATCTTCATGGTCTTCGCCGGGGTTATGGTTGACCCCCCGCAGGGTGAGGAGGACCCCGTCGCCGATTACTGTCGACCGGGGTCTGGTCCCTTCGCTGAGCAGCGCTTCAACGATCAGTGCTTCCAGTCCGCTTTGTTCTTTAAGCCAACTGATCGCCTCCGGAGCGGTGCAGGATAAATGCATCCAGAGGACACCTTGTTCCGGCGACCAGTCGGCAATCTCTTGCCAGCCAATGCCTTGACCGCCGCCTTTTCCATCGAAAAGAAGAGCGTGAATCAAGCCTTTTTCTTGCAAAATGATCTCATCATTTATCATTGACCCACTTCAGTGTATACAGGTCTGTTCGTCGATTCTCGAAATTTTTAACGGTACCTTGTGCCCTGATTTCTTTGATCAGATCAAGATCGAGGTTGGCAATTAAAGTTGTCTCTATCCCTGGTGTGGCTTCTGCGGCTATGGAATCGTGGGGACAGGAAAAATCTGAGGGTGTAAAGATTGCCGACTGTGAATACTGGATACCCAGGGTTTCGACTTTGGGTATGTTGCCAACGCTACCGGAAATGGCCACATAACACTCGTTCTCGATAGCCCTGGCCTGGGCGCACCGCTTTACCCGTAGGAAGCCTGTTTTCGTATCGGTCCAGAAAGGGACCAGCAGCATTTTAATGCCTTTCAGGGCCTGGAGTCTGGCCAGTTCGGGAAATTCAACATCATAGCAAATGAGGATGCCAATTTTGCCGACATCAGTTTCGAATACCTTCAGTTCATCGCCGCCGGAAATACCCCAGGAGGTAGCTTCTTCAGGGGTAATATGCAGTTTTGCCTGGCTGTCCCAGGTGCCATCGCGCCGGCACAGAAAACTGACGTTGTACAGCTTGCCGTTATCCTGTACCTGAGGTACGCTGCCCGCGACTATATTTATATTGTATTTAAGGGCCATTTCGGTGACGGCGATGCGCATCTGTTCCGTATAGCCGGCCAGCATGCGCATGGCCTCAGGTGGTTTGTTGCCTTCGTATTGATGGATGAGCGGCGCATTGAAAAGTTCCGGGAAGAGTACTATATCGGCTTTGTAATCGCTCACCGTATCGACGAAAAATTCAAACTGCTGCATGCAGTCTTCAAACGATTCGAAACGGCGCATTTTCCACTGGACGACTCCGAGCCGGGCAATGGATTTGGTTTTGCCGATCAGCTTGGTTTTTTTCTGGTAGTAGATGTTGATCCACTCCATGAGGACTGCATTACCGCGGGACTTATGGTCCCCCGGCCAGTAGTCGTCGAGGAGGTTGCGGACATGGAACTCATTGGACAGCTGAAAGGTGAGAACCGGATCGTATATTTCTCTTTTTTTAACCTTGAGAATATATTCCTGGGCCTTCATCTCTTTTGAATATTTACCATAACCCGGCATACGACCGCCGATCAGAATACCTTTGAGATTGAGACTTTCCGCAAGCTCCCGCCGGGCTTCGTACAGCCGGCGACCGAGGCGCATGCCCTGGTATTCCGGATCGACAGAAACGTCAATGCCATAGAGATAATCCCCTTCCGGGTCGTGTGCCCTGAAGTTACCGCCGCCGATAATCTGGTGATACGAGTGCTGGTCGCCAAAAAGACTGAAATCGATAATCACCGACAGGGCAATGGCAACAGCCTTGCCGTTGTCTTCTATACAGATCTGGCCTTCCGGGAAGAGGGTAATCAGTCTTGTTATTTCTTCTTTTGTCCAGGGGGTGGCGACATCTTTATAGGCCTTCACGGCCAGATCGTGCAATACCGGGAAGTCCTCAATGCGGAGATGGCGTGTTTTTAATTTGTGCTCTATTTCTTCAATCATTTTTTTAAGTCCTTTGGGTCCGATACGGTGTAAATGAAACTATAGCAACTGGTTTTCTTCTACTAATTGAACCTAGCCTGAGAATCCCCTGTCGACAATAATTATTTTTCGTGGTGTCGTAATAACGTCCCGGCCGGCATAGTATCATGCAGTATTTGCCTGAGTGTCTCATGTAATTTCCGGGAGGTATATGGTTTATTCAAAAACGCCTCGGGCTGCTCCGGATAATCACTGCGCATACCTTGAATATGATCGTAGCCGCTGACCATAATGACCTTGACTGTCGGATCGATTGCACGAAGGGCAGTCAGGGTCTGCCAACCGTCGACACGTGGCATGATTAAATCGCACAGCACCAGGACAATGTCGTTTTGATGCTCCTGGAAGATTTTGATACCTTCAGTGCCTTCTTCTGCGAAATACACGGCGAATCCGAAATGCTCCAGCATCATGCCCGCCATGCTGCGAAACATCCGATCGTCATCAATCAGCAGTATTTTCGGGCTTGTTGTAAGATTTGGAGTATGGCTTTCTTCTTCTGTGGCCGCTTTCATGAGAGGCAGAAATATCTGAAATGTACTGCCTTGCCCTTCAATGCTGTGCACATGAATTGCGCCGCCCCAGGTTTTGATAAGTCCGAGTACCATTGCTAATCCGAGGCCCCTGCCGGTGAATTTGGTGGAATAAAAAGGGTCAAAGATCTCATCGAGGTTTTTATCGGCTATGCCCACCCGGTATCGGTTACCCTGATACAGCAATAGTGTTCGGCGGTTGGTTGCCAATCCGTTGGGATAAGTTTTTCAGCTGTTATCGAGGATACGGCGACAGGTGTCACGGTGAGGGTGATGGTGCCGGACGCATCCTCAAGTGATTCATAGCTGTTGGTGATAAGATGGGTCAGTATTTGCTGCACCAGTGATGTATCGGAATTAATGATCAGGTGCGGGGTGAGAACTATGTTGAGAACGATGGCGGCCGGCAACAGTTTCCGGATGGTCGGCAGATGCTGCCGGCAGATCTCCGACAGATCGAGCAATTTGTGATCGCCGACATTTTGGCCCAGATAGCAGAGCAGGGTCCCGCCAATTGCCGAGGTTTTTTTTGCAGCCGTCGATGCAGCCTGGAGAAGGTTTTCCAGTTCGACGTTATTGTCTGTTTCTTCCATTGCCAGGTCCAGATAACCGAGGACGATCATCAGCTGGTTGTTGAAATGGTGGGCGATAGCTCCGGCCATCCGGCTGAGGGCTTCCTGCTTTTTGGCCAGAAAAACCAACTGTTCGTCGTCCCGACGTTCTGCTTCCAGTTGCTTGATGCGGGTAATGTCAGTCGCAATCTGCAACTTGACCGGCTGCTGGTCGATCCAGCGGATCATTCGGTCACACTGTAAATACCAGCGTTTGGTGATTGGATTATACACCTCTTTTTCCACCATCTGGACCTGACTGTCATCGCTGCCCGATAATTGGCCGATGGCGCAATGCGCACAGGGTTTGGCTGCCTGATACAAGGAGCGCCAGCAGGTCTGACCCTGTAGATTGTGACCAAAAGTGTCCTGCATTTTCTGGTTCATATACAGGATCTTGTAGGTATCGACATTCAGGATATAGATATGCGCATCGATGCTGTCGAGAATTTTTAACATCCGGTTGTGGGCATCGAAAGCTCTTTTCCTGGCGGATGGTTGGTGATCTTTTTGTCGTGATCGTCGCTCATTACTGTGCGATCGATGCCCGCAGAAACTGCCCCCTCGGCAAAGTCGTGTTCTCTGCGGTGCTGTGCGGCGTCGAGTTCCTTCCGGGACTGCTCGCGAAAATATTCAAACCAGTATGCAAGAGCTGTGACGACCAGGTACACTGGAACAAAACGTATCAAGAATTCGTTGCTGAACCGATAGGGGGCGAGGCCGGGCGGGGCCGTTAGAAACAGAATCATCCCAGAGGCCAGGAGGCCTGCACTCCAGACAAGTCCTTCAGTTCTTCCCAGCAAAAGCGTGATAATTTGGGGAAAAATAAACATCCATAACGCCTTGGAACCATCTTCTCCACCCAGCAGCATCATATAGACAAGCATTCCGCCAAAAAGTACGCTGTTGATCCGATACACGATCCGTCCCCGCGGGAGATAGCATAAGAGAATCCACCCGATAAACACCCCGGCACTGCCCAGTAATAGAAGAGCGGTGGGAAGGAGATGTTCGCTCTGGAAGTTGTATATTCCAAAGCCGATCATGATGGGGACACCAAGGAACACAAAGGCGGAAAAATGCTTGAGCCGCAATTTTTCTTCATCCGTCAAGGGCGCATTTTTCACCATTTCGATGATTATCCGAACGAGCCGATTGATGCCGGTTTTGTTTGCTGTGAGCATTGCTGCCATTCCTGTTAAATGGTAGTAAATCCTTGATAGTTTCGTGCACTATGCGCCACCGGAACCGGGAATCTGTTAATCTGCTCGGTTCTGACTGTCTGGTGGTTTCTTGACACCGTGATCGGTGCTGGTTTGTTCGGGTTTTAATGGTGACGACACCTTGTTGACAATCGCCACGCCGGTGATACCCTGGAGCGCGCCGAAAAAATCGTAGAGCGGCTCTACTGTCAGATCGTAATATTGTGCCTGGCCGCTCACAGAAGTGAGCACCTCACGACGCTCCCCCTTGCCGGTCTGCATCACTTGTTGCTTAAAGGTCACCAGCTTCTCGGCCTCGTCTGCCGGCAGCAGGTCGTAATCGGTCTTGCCCAGGATAGATTTTCCAGGAAACAACCTGGTGTCGGCATTGCAGATCCAGGTATAGTGGAGTTTTCTGTCCTGGTTAAAGAGAGTCATCGGGAAAGCGGTCAGGGCGACGCGCATCCGCTCTTCGGTCAGCTGCAACTCCTGCTGGATCAGTTTTGCGGTGTTGATATCGACAAAGGTAATGACCACCCCTTCGATAACGTTATTGAGGGTACGATACGGCTGGATACGCATGGTATACCACTTGCCTTCGACGGTTCGTACTTCGGTTTCGATCGGCATCAGGGTGTCGAGGGTGGCCTGGACATCGGCGACCAGGCGGTCATAACCAACAAGATTTGACACGATATGCCCGACCGGCCGGCCGACATCGTTGTGTATCAGGTTAATGATCTTGGTGGCGGCGGGGGTAAAACGGAGGATACGCAGTCCATGGTCGATAAAGACCGTGCCGATGCCGGTCCCTGCCAGGAGGTTGTTCATATCGTTGTTGGCCAGGGTGAGATCGGCGACCTTCGTCTGCAGTTCCGCATTAACCGTAGCGAGTTCTTCATTGACCGACTGCAGTTCCTCCTTGGACGTCTCCAGTTCTTCGTTGGTCGATTGGAGTTCTTCGTTGACCGACTGCATCTCTTCATTGGATGATTTCAATTCTTCGTTGGACGTCTCCAGTTCCTCATTGGTGGTCTGGAGGTATTCTTCCTTGGCCCGGAGTTCCTGTTTAAGTCTGACGATTTCAATGTCTGTCTCTTTTCCGTCCGAGGGAGGGGCCGCTAACAGAATCTCCGGCGATTGTTCTGCGGGGGGGACGTCTTCCAGAGTGACGAGATACAGTCGCTGCTCGGCAGTTTTGGTCACATCTGTTGCCACCGGGTGAATCGACAGATTTACCGTGGTATAGTCGCCGTTGGTCTTGACCCGTAGCCCGAAACAGCGGTTGCCGTGATCTTTCCCGAGCGTTTTGTGCAGCGTCGTGGTCAGTTCCCGCCGCAGTCCTTCACGGGCCATTTTAAGAATATTGTTGACCCCGGTTTCACCGGGAGCCGGCTCCAGATACTTGCCGGTTCGCCCATGCAGGTAGAGGATATCGCCCTGGCCGTTGATGAGAACTGCGACGGGAGCGACCTGGTCGATAATTGTTTGTTCCGTCAGTTCCCGCAGTTGCAGTTTGGCCGGAAGAATCGTCTTTGCGATAGAGAGAGGAGGGGCTGACATCGGCGGCAGGAATCTGTTGAAAGCCCGGCTTGCGCCTGCCCGGAAATCGTCTTTGCGCCGGTACAGCTTTGCCTTTCGGTCCAGCACGGTGAACAGATCATTGAAATCGCCGATCGTCTCCGAGCTGCCGAGGAAAAGAATGGATTCTGGATTCAAGGCATAATGGAAAAGAGGAATAATTTTTTTCTGCAGGCTGCTGCTCATATAGATCAACAGATTACGACAGCTGATAAGGTCGAGTTTGGAAAATGGCGGATCTTTGATAAGATCCTGCTCGGAGAAAACCAGCATGTCACGGATACCTTTGGCGATGCGATAGCCGCTGCCGTCGGCTTCGTTGACAAAAAATCGGGCGAGACGTTCCGGGGTAAGGTCGACGCTGATGCTCGCTGGATAGAGTCCCGCACGGGCCGTGGCAATAGCCTGCGTGTCGAGATCGGTGGCGAAAACCTGTACCTTGTAATTTTTTTTCATGGCTTCCAGCCGTTCCTGCAGGAGGATGGCGAGGGAATAGGCCTCCTCGCCGGTGGAACAGCCCGGTGACCAGACACGGATCGTGCTTCCCGGCGACTTGCCGGCAAACAGTTTGGGAATGATTTTGTCTTCGACAATCTTGAAAATTTCCGGATCGCGAAAAAAATTGGTGACGCCAATGAGCAGATCGCGAAAAAGTGCCTCGACTTCCGTAGGCGTCTTCTGCATATATTTTATGTAGTCGGTTAACGCCGCAATCTGGTTGACGGCCATGCGTCTTTCAATGCGCCGGTTGATAGTGCTTGGCTTATATTGGCTGAAATCATGACCGGTCTGGGCCCGGAGCAGGATGAAAATCTTTTTCAAGGAGTTTTCGGCGATGGCCGCCGGGGGAATCATCTGCTGATGACTCCTGCCGAAGGCATGGGCCGCATAGGCCATCAACTGTGCCGGCATTTCGGCCGGTGCCAGTTGATAGTCGACCAGGCCGGTAGCGATGGCGCTGCAGGGCATACCATCATACTCTGTGGTGTCGGGATTCTGGACCATGACCATTCCACCTTCACCTTTTATCGCCCGAACACCCAGCGAACCGTCACTGCCGGTACCTGAAAGGACAATGCAGATAGCCCTTTCACGCTGGTCCTGGGCGAGTGAACGGAAGAAAAAATCGATCGGCAGGCGTTGGCCACGAGGGGCGGACGGTTCCAGCAGCTGCAGGGAGCCGTTTAAAAAGGCCATGTCTCGGCCCGGCGGGATGATATAGGCGCAGTTGGGCTTGACTACCATCCCGTCTTCAACTTCAAATACCTGCATTCGGGTGTAGCGCTGAATAAGCCCGGTCAGGATACTTTTATGATCCGGCGCGAGATGTTGTACCAGCACAAAGGCCATGCCGGGGTCAGTTAATGTCGGCATCCCGGAAAAAAAAGCCTCAAATGCTGCCAGTCCGCCGGCCGAAGCGCCGATACCGACAATGGGAAAGTCTTTTTTCAGGGTACTCTCAGTCCCGGTTGTCGATTTGGAAGAGGGAGCAGGCTCTGCTGCTGTGCTGTTTTCTGTACGCACGTTTTTTTTTGGTATGGTCATGGCGGGTGCAGCCCTTGTCTCATTAATTGGTTGTGCAACTCGGCAGATACAGGGGGGCAGTTGTATCTCTACCGCGTGTCGAGGCAGTGCGCAGATGACTACTGTTTTATCCGTTAAAGGAATTGGCAAGGACCAGGCCAATTCCTTTTGAACCGTGTACTGTTTGCGATACCGACATGCCTGAAATATTTCCTTCCGATGCCAGGCGATTGCATTCGGGCTATAACAATAACATCAATCCGTCGATTTCCTGTCTTTTAGTGTTTTTGTGCTGCACCAGTTACGATGCCATTGAAAAAAGTGATAGTGCCTCTCTCTTTGCAGGATAACCGAAAAGCACAAATTCCAACATCGGATTTCGTGTTCGTTAATCAGGAAAAATATTGTGCACGATGCATGAACTGGATATGGTAAGCTCGACATAATCAGTGACATCCTTCTGAGCATCCTGTTATTGTTATGCAGGGTATTATGTGGGCGGTGATGCTGGTTCAACGACCGAATTCCCGGATATACGACCCTCGGCAGACGGGATAAGTACCTGTGGAGAGATTATTTTCTTGCCCAATAAACAAGTAAAAAATCGGTAAAGTACGAAGGTGAGGCATTATGCGCCTCTCGACCTAAAACCATTACCTGGAATCTTTCAGCGAACTATGTATACAGCACATTATAATTTAAAGTTGAAGCCTTTTCAGATTTCCTCGGATTCATATTTTATGTGGCTTGGGGAAAATCATAAAGAGGCTTTAGCTACCTTGCGATACGGTATTCTCGATAACAAAGGTTTCCTGCTCCTGACCGGCGATGTGGGGACCGGTAAGACAACTCTGATTAATGCTTTGATAGGGAGTTTGAGCAACGATGTAATCTATGCCTCGGTACCGGATCCGAGCCTCGATAAAATGGATTTTTTCAATTATATCGCGGCCGCGTTCGGTCTCGGCAGCGAGTTTGACAGTAAAGGGAAATTTTTATCGAGCTTTACCAAGTTTTTACATAAGGCGTATGAAAATAATAAGAAGGTGCTGCTCATAATTGACGAGTCCCAGCTTCTGACACAGGAACTGCTCGAAGAAGTGCGGCTCCTGTCCAATATTGTCACCAAAGACAGCAACCCGCTGCTCAATATTTTCTTTGTCGGACAGTATGAATTCAATGAGCTGATAAGGCGTCCGGAAAACAGGGCAATCGCCCAGCGGTTGACCCTCAATTACTATATTGAGCCGTTGACAGTTGAAGAAACCGGCGAATATATTCGCCATCGGTTGAAAATTGCCGGGACAACGGAAAAGATTTTTAACACTTCCGCCATCAAGGAAATATATGCCTCCTCCCAGGGATTTCCTCGAAAAATCAATATTCTCTGCGACCACTGTTTAATGAGTGGATACGCTGACGAGAAGAAAATTATTACAAGTTCCATCGTCAGAGAATCGGCCAGGGAATTGCAGATTCCCGATCACCGGAAGGGACAGAGCGAGGCAGGGCAAAGCATTGGTCAGCAACCAGTCGCCTTGACGTCTGCTGTCGCCGGGATTCCTGGAAAGACCCTGAAACTGTCTTTGTCCTGGCCGGTTCTGGCTCTTTTGTTGCTGATTGTCCTCCTGCTGTCCGGCAGCTATTATTTTATGTATTATACCAACGAAAGATTTAAAGAAGCCACCGCTCATTTTACCGCCATTCAAGAACAAAACAGCGGGCCTGCCACTGCCTCATCCGGAGCAGATGTGCTGCTGGAAACAAGAGCAAATGCAATTTCAACAAAGAGTAGCCCTGGTGCCAGTTCGTCTGTCGCCCGGACAACTCCGTCGCCGGAAAAAACAATCAAGCCGGCGCAAAATACAGAATCGACTGAGCCAGCCAGCGCAGCGCCCGGCAAAAACGTGGCCGATTCTGCTCCGGCCGATCAGCTCAAGGTTCAACCGGTAATCCTTGCCGAGAGTATAAATGCGGCAGGCGACAAGGTCCAGTCCCAGAGGGCTGCATTGCCCCAAGAAGCCCTGGTGATACGTTTTGAATATGACTCGAATTTATTCAGCGTGGCCGATATTGAAAGGATGAAGGAGTTCGCCAACGTGGTGAAGCAGCACCCGGAGGCGACCATCAATATATACGGTTATACGGATTCGAGTGGAGATCAGGACTATAACAAAAAACTCTCCGAGTTCAGGGCCAATATGGTGAAAAGTTTTCTTATGGGGCAAAATCTGTCACCCGACAAATTACGGACACAGGGATTTGGCAACAGTAATCCGGTAGACAGCAATGATACGGAAGCAGGCCGCACCATGAATAGAAGGGTTGAAATCAGCGCAGTGGTTGCAGAGTAGCGGCTGAGGTCGAATTGATGAGGCCGTGCATAATCTGTCCTTGATCTTCCCATCGATTTCTCTTAAAAAGAAAGACGTTTAGCAGCAGATTTTCCATTAAAGGTTGCTTCGAACTGGAGGTCTTTTGTTTAAAGCGGCCTGAACCTTAGAGGTAGAGCATATGAATAGCTGGGAGTGCGGTGTCTGTGGGTATGTTCACAAAGAAGAAAAACCACCGGAAAAGTGTCCTGTGTGCGAAGCTCCGGAGAAGATGTTCAAGGACTTGAACCAGGAACAAAAGATTGTCGACAAACCGGATACTGCCACCGTCAAGGAGAATAAACCGGAACCTGCAGCCGTCCAGGAAAAAAATGTTGAGAAAAGATGGCGGTGTACTGTTTGTGGCTATATCCACACCGGAGCAGAACCACCGGAAAAATGCCCGGTTTGTGATGCCCCGAAAAAAATGTTCGTTGAGATCGATGCAGACGGCAAGGCCCTGACCGAGGTTAAAGATGAAGAAATAGACTCTGCCATGGCCTCTGGCGCAGGGAAAGGACAAAAACGATCAAGCTCTCTCTTCGAGAAATTTGCCAATTTTTCTTTGAAACACCACCTGCATCCGATCTCTGTTCATTTCCCCAACGGAATGATACCGGCTGTTGTGGTGTTTCTCGGCTTGTCCGTCTATTTCAATATTCTTCCGCTGGAGACTGCCGCCTACTATAACCTGATTTTTGTGCTGGTTACACTGCCGCTTGTTCTGCTGACCGGCTTTATCGAATGGCAGAAACGCTATAAAGGGATAAAATCAGCAATCTTTATCATGAAGATCACCTGCAGTCTGATTGTGCTGGCCCTGCTCAGCGTGCTGGTTTTCTGGCGCCTCATCGACCCGCAGGTTGTGGCTGCAGGATCGCCGTCCAGATTTATTTATCTGGCACTGTCCGCAGGTCTGCTGGCGGTGGCAGGTATTGCCGGTTTTCTTGGCGGTAAGTTGCTCTTTGGCAGAAGAGGCTGATTACTCTTTACGCGATCGTTTCCTGATTATGGTAGCTGGTTCCCGTGCGCTGCATGGGAACCAGTTGCCATCAGGCGGGTAAAAAAGGAGTAATGTCTTTTTCGTATTTGCTTTTTACCTTAAATCCTTTTGTTGTCAGGGCAGAAATTGCCTTGTCTCCATCCTGACTGGTAACCCGCATCACAATCTGGGTTATCCCCTCTAATTTCGATTCCGGCCAGCAGAAAAGACTCTGCAGATTGACACCCGCGTCTTTTAAACAGGCAGTGACCTCGGCAAGCTTACCGATGCTGTCTCGGACAAAGACACTGAGTCGCATGCTGTCGTCGCTGACGCCTATAGCCTGCAGCAAAACCCCCATGACATCAGTGCTGGTGATGATGCCGGCGAGTTCATCATCCTCCATTACCGGCAGGGCACTGATGCGGTTCTGCTGCATGATCAGCGCGGCTCGTTCGATGGTGGTATTGGTTGCTACCGTTACCACTGTCTTGATCATGACCATGGAAACCAGAACTTTATCGAGCAGGTAGTTGAGTTCATGGGTAGACAGCGAGGTCGCGGGAGAGGCCCAGTATTGTTTCAGGTCTCGGTCGGAGACGATGCCCACCAGCTTTTTCTTGTCGTTGACGACCAGCAGATGATCTATTCGTTTTTCCTGGATGAGCTTTTTTGCCACCACGAGAGTGGTTTGTGGCGATACGGTGATAAGGTCGGTGTGCATGATTCTGCCGATATACATAGGAGTCTCCCTCAGAAGGTTGTAAAACTTTGGTTTGCATGCAAATAAAATGAACTTTACGGTATTTTTTTGTCTATTATATGGTAGTTACCGAAGTTGTCAAAGTAAAGAACAACAAGAGATCACAGATCCATCCCAAGCTGTCAGGTGACTCTTTAGCAATGGTTTGATGAGGCAGGGTGCATCTGCTCTTCCGGCAGACAAAAAAAACCTTGCCTGTACAGAGAGTTTCAGGGTAGTTTGCTCGATCATTCTATAACAAATAAGGTCCCTCTCAGGGAAGGTACAAGGCATAAAACGCTTAGGCTCTACTTGCTATTTATGATGAAATTGTAAAAGTTGAAGTGAGCTTCAGAGATGGCTAGATAAATCAGGAGAAATTGTGACAATAATAAATGAGAACACCCTTTGGATGTCCGGCAATGAGGCCATTGCCCTTGGCGTCTATGAGGCTGGCGTGAAGGTTGCCTCCGGCTATCCCGGAACACCCTCGACGGAGATCATGGAAAACCTCTCAAAATATCCGGGAGTGTATACCGAATGGGCGCCCAATGAAAAGGTTGGCCTGGAAGTTGCCATCGGTGCCTCTTTTGCAGGGGCCAGGGCTCTTGCCACTATGAAGCATGTCGGGGTCAATGTGGCGGCCGATCCTCTTTTTACCGCCTCCTATACCGGTGTCTGCGGCGGGCTGGTGCTGGTCACCGCCGATGATCCGGAAATGCATTCTTCCCAGAACGAACAGGATAATCGGAATTATGCCTTTGCCGCCAAGCTGCCGATGCTCGAACCGTCCGATCCCAGTGAAGCAAAAGAAATGGTCAAACTGGCCTTTGATCTGAGCGAAGATCTCGATACTCCGGTCATGTTGCGCATCACCACCCGCGTTGCCCACGTGAAAGGAGTAGTTACCCGTGGAGAGATGAACACCTCGCATCCTGCCTGCGGTATCAATAAAATCCCCGGTAAACTGGTTATGTTGCCGGCTATCGCCCGCAAGCGGCGGGCGGTGGTCGAAGAGCGGATGAAAAAATGTCGTGAGCTGGCCGAAACAGCAGCCTATAACCGGATAGAAGAAGGAGACACGAAAAGGGGCTTTATTACCGCCGGGGTATCGTATCTCTACGTCAAAGAGGCTTTCCCTGAAGCCGCCGTGCTGAAGCTCGGCATGTGCTGGCCGTTGCCGGAAAAAAAGATTCGTGAATTTGCGGCCATGGTTGACGAACTCTATATCGTGGAGGAACTCGACCCCTTTCTGGAAACCCATATTAAAGCCATGGGCATTGCCTGTCATGGCAAGGACTGTATCCCCAATCAGGGAGAGTTGAACACGGCTATTGTCCGCCAGGGGATCACGCCCGGCTCGGGTCCGGAACTTTTTGCTCCGGTGGAACTGCCCAATCGACCGCCGAATATGTGTGCCGGTTGTCCGCATCGGGGAATTTTCTTCAACCTCTCCAGGATGAAGGTCTTTGTCTCCGGTGATATAGGTTGTTATACCTTAGGCTTTCTGCCGCCGCTGTCGGCCATGGATTCCTGCGTCTGTATGGGTGCTTCAGTGCCGATAGCCCATGGAATGGCCAAGGCACTGGGCGAGGAAGGCTATAATCAGGTAGTTTCGGTTATCGGTGATTCCACTTTTATTCATTCCGGTATCACCGGTCTGATCAACACGGTCTACAACAACTCTGCTTCAACGCTGATTATACTCGACAATCGCATTACCGCTATGACCGGGCAGCAGCAGAACCCGGCCACCGGTTACAACATCAAAGGCGAGGCTGCAAGTTCCATTGATCTGGCAGCCCTGTGTCGGGCGGTCGGGGTAAAACATGTCTACAAGGTCAATCCCCATGACGTGGTTGAAACACGGAAAGTCTTAAAAGAAGCGGTGGAGCTGAAAGAACCCTCGGTGGTCATCTCCGAGGCCCCCTGCGTGCTGTTGCCGGAAATGAAAGAGCGTAAACCGGTGTCCTATTTTACCAATCAGGAAAATTGTGTCGGCTGCATGTCCTGCATCCGTCTCGGCTGTCCGGCTATCAGCTGGACTCCTTTTGCCGAAGGGGAGGCGGAACAGCGCGGCTACCGAAAAAACCAGAAAGGTATCTCCAAGATCGATGAGATCCTCTGTAATGACTGCGGACAATGCGCATCGCTCTGTAAATTCAACGCCATTACCAGAGGAGAAGGAAAATAATGCAAGATACGGGAAATATCCTCTTTTCAGGGGTCGGCGGCCAGGGCATCCTGCTCGCCAGTGAGATAACGGTCTACGCTCTTTTGTCGGCAGGATACGATGCCAAAAAGAGTGAAGTACACGGTATGGCCCAGCGCGGCGGCTCGGTTACTGCCCAGTTGCGCTACGGCAAAAAGGTCTATTCGCCGCTGATTGAACCGGGCTGTGCCGATATTCAGATGGCCTTTGAGATGATGGAGGCGGTGCGGTATCTGCCTTTTTTACATAAAGGCAGTAAGGTGATCGTCAATACCCAGAAGATTCTGCCGCCCTCGGTTGCCACCGGTCTGGCGGAGTATCCCAAGGATGTGCTGCATCATCTCACCGAGCGGGATATTATCGTGGTGCCGGTCGATGCTTTTGATATAGCTCGGGAGGTCGGTGAGATAAAGACGGCCAATGTGGTCATGGTCGGCGCGCTTTCCACCTTTTTGCCAATCGATCCATCTATTTACGAGGAAGTTATCCGAACTCGAGTGCCGGAACGGTTCAGAGACCTTAATCTGCAGGCATTTGCCGCTGGACGAAAAGTCAGTCAATAATGGTGGTGTCGTAAAAGCTCTTTTTGCTTAACCATCTTAAATTTGAGGTTTTTACGAGTTTATCAACAACAAGGGATATATTTATGTCGGAAATATATTGGGAAGAAGAGATTGAGACATTACCCCGGGTAGGGCTGGAATCCATTCAGTTGCGCCGCTTAAAGCATCTGGTCGCCCGGGTCTATCGGACGGTAGAACCCTATCGGCGCAAGATGGATGCTATTGGACTGAAGCCGGAGCATATTCAAAGCCTGGCCGATCTGGCCAAGCTGCCCTTCACCGTGAAAAATGATCTCCGGGACAACTACCCCTTCGGACTTTTCACTGTGCCGCTTAACGAAGTGGTGCGGGTCCATGCCTCGTCCGGGACCACCGGCAAACCAACCGTTGTCGGTTATACCGCCAAAGATATTCAAACCTGGTCGGGGGTTATGGCCCGAGCGCTCTGTTGTGCCGGGGCTACTAAAGACGATATGGTCCATAACGCCTATGGTTATGGTCTTTTTACGGGTGGTCTTGGCGCCCATTACGGCATAGAACGGCTGGGAGCCACTGCTATCCCGGTATCAGGCGGCAATTCCAAGCGCCAGATCACCATCATGAAGGATTTTGGATCGACGGTGCTCCTTTCGACTCCATCCTATGCCCTTAATCTAGCTGATGCCATGGATAGCATGGATATCGACCCTAAATCGCTGTCTTTACGGGTGGGTATTTTCGGCGCCGAACCCTGGAGCGAGAATATGCGTGAGGAGGTTGAGCGCAAGTTAAACCTCAAGGCAACCGATATTTACGGTCTCTCCGAGGTGATGGGGCCGGGGGTCGCCCAGGAATGTCTGCACACCACCCAAGGAATGCATATTTTTGAAGATCACTTCCTGCCGGAGATCATCGATCCCGACACCGGTGAGGTGCTGCCGCCGGGTGAAAAAGGGGAGTTGGTCTTCACCACGCTCACCAAGGAGGCTTTTCCGATCATTCGCTATCGGACCAAAGATATCTCCAGATTGTTCTACGAGCCCTGTGCCTGCGGCCGGACCCTGGTGCGCATGGAGAAAGTGACCGGGCGTACCGATGATATGCTGATTATCCGCGGGGTGAATGTCTTTCCATCCCAGGTCGAGCATGTGCTGATGGGCGTTGACGGCGTTGAACCCCATTACCAGATCGTGGTAAACAGGGAAGGGAATCTCGATACCATGCAGGTGCAGGTTGAGGTCAGTGAAGGGGTGTTCTCCGATGAAATCAGAGTGCTCGAGAATCTGACCAAACATATCCAGAAGGAAATTAAAGATCTGCTCGGGGTCACCTGTAAGGTGAAACTGGTGGAACCGAAGACCATCCAGCGCAGTGAAGGGAAGGCGCAGCGGGTTATCGATAACCGTAAAATCTGAGGGAGGTTATTATGCTGGTAGAACAAATTGCCGTATTTCTGGAAAATAAATCGGGTCGATTAGCGGAGATCACCGCTGTTTTGGCGAAAAACAACATCAATATCCGGGCTCTTTCCGTAGCCGATACTGCTGATTTCGGTATTTTAAGGCTGATTGTCGATAATGTCGAAAAGGCCAAATCGGTATTAAAAGAAAACGGCTTTACGGTTGGCAAGACCACGGTTATCGCCGTCGAGGTCGAGGACAAAACCGGAGGTTTGGCCAGAGTGTTGCAATGTATTCACGCCGCCAACATTAATGTTGAGTATATGTACGCCTTTGTCAATAAAACCGGCGAAAACGCGGTGCTTATTTTTCGCTTTGAAAAGATGGACGAAGCGATCACTGCGCTAAAAAAAGACGGCTTTACCATTCTCACCAGAGATCAGATCTGCGCCCTCTAGATTGTGAAACTGGATCCCATGCAGCGCATGGGATCCAAATGATACCTCCTCATCTAAACGATAAAAACGAGTATGTACTGGCAAAAAGAACAAGAATGTCTGCCCCGGCCCGATCTTGCAAAACTGCAGCTTGAGCGGTTGAAGAACGTCCTGAAAAGGGTGGCAACCAATGTGCCGTTTTACCGGAATAAATTTACTGAACTTGGGCTTGATCCGGAAAAGATCACCTCGCTTGACGAGCTGCAGCAGTATCCCTTTACCCTAAAGCAGGATCTCCGTGACAATTACCCCTACGGCCTTTTTGCCGTGCCGCTGCGTGATGTAGTCCGGATCCATTCTTCTTCGGGAACCACCGGAATGGCGACGGTGGTCGGTTACAGCAAAAACGACATAAATACCTGGTCGGATCTGGTGGCCAGGGTGCTGTGCGGTGCCGGGGTCACTCCCGATGATGTTATCCAGATCGCCTTTGGCTACGGCCTTTTCACCGGCGGATTTGGCCTGCATTACGGGGCAGAGAGACTCGGTGCCTCGGTGATCCCGATTTCTTCAGGGAACACCAAAAGGCAGATCCAGATTATGCAGGATTTTAAGACCACCGCGCTGGTCTGTACTCCGTCCTATGCCCTGAAGATGGCCGATGTGATGATGGATATGGGCATTAATCCCAACGGTCTGTCTCTGCGTTACGGTCTGTTCGGTGCCGAACCCTGGTCCGAGGCAATGCGGGTTGAAATCAACGAGCGGCTGGGGATAAAGGCCACCGATAATTATGGTTTGTCCGAGGTCATGGGGCCGGGAGTTGCCGGAGAGTGCGAAGAGTGTAATGGCCTGCATCTCAACGAAGACCACTTCCTCGTCGAAGTCCTCGATCCTAAAACCCTTGAACCGGTTGCGCCGGGCGAGGTTGGCGAGCTGGTGCTCACGACGCTGACTAAAGAGGCCTTTCCGTTGATCCGTTACCGAACCCGTGATCTGACCCGGCTGATCCCTGAACCCTGTCCATGCGGTCGTACTTTTGTGCGGATGAGCCGAATGATGGGGCGTTCCGACGATATGCTCATTATAAAAGGAGTCAACGTCTTTCCGACCCAGATCGAAGCTGTTCTCTTTGAGATTGAAGGCACTGAACCGCACTATCGATTGATCGTCGAAAGAGAAAATAACGAAGATAAGATGACGGTCATGGTTGAGGTAGTCGAGTCGATTTTCTTCGATGAAATGAAAAAACAGCGGGCCCTGGTGGAGAGCATAAAAAAACGCCTCGCCTCTGAGCTGGGTATCGGCGTAAAAGTTAAGCTTGTTGAAGAACGATCCCTGGAGCGATTTAACGGCAAAGGCACCAGGGTAATAGATAAACGCCAACTATGATGGCGAGCTGAATAGGGCCGGGAGAACATCTGTGGATATTGTTCATGGCTTACTGGTGCTGACAGTGGTGCACACCCTGGCGGCAGCGTCCCCGGGGCCGGATTTTGTCTTTGTGTCGCAGCAGACCCTGGCCAACGGCAAACGCACCGGCCTGTTGTGCAGTCTGGGTATAGCCCTTGGGCTGTCGGTGCATATCGCCTACTCGGCCTTCGGACTCGCGGCGGTTGTTGCCCACTCCGCCGAGCTGCTCTGGTGGGTCAAAGTTGTTGGTGGCAGCTACCTGATATATCTGGGCATGAGGGGGTTGCGGGCTAAAGCATCGGCTGGCCAAAGAATTGAGGGTATACAACGCCCGCAGCAGTCAACTCTTCGCACAATTGGGGCAGGATTTTTGTGTAATGCGCTGAACCCCAAAGCACCCATTTACTTCCTGTCGCTCTTCACCCTGGTCCTCGCTCCAGATATGCCCCTGTACCAGATCGCTATTTTCGGTTTATGGATCATGTTCATCCAGTTATGCTGGTTCTCGTTTGTCGTGTTTATCCTCTCCATCCCCTCGGTAAACAGCCGCTTTCAAAGAGCAGGGCATTGGATTGACCGGTTGCTTGGCGGGGCCATGATCCTGCTTGGCATCAAGGTGCTGATGAGTAAGGCCAATTAGCACCCGGCCTCTTATATTCGGCAATCTCAGGAAAATATATCTCGCAGTATTTGTTGCAGATGGTACGACGGAACGGCGTCTGACCAATGTTTGACGATAGATTTTTCAATTCTGTTCCAGTGCCTCTGATCATCACGAATTTCTTTGCAGTACATCCCGCTTGGGGTGATAGTTTTCTCTATTGATTTACTCTTTTTTATTCCTCATTGAAACGACCTCATCCGCTACGTATTGTTTTTCCTGATAAACCGGAAAATACGCCATGTTTTTTGGCAAACTGTGGAGGATGGGAAATGAAATTTTGTCTGTGTATTGGATTGGTTCTGGTGATGTTTTCGACAGGGTCTGGTCTGGCAGAGCAAACGAATATACAATCGACTCTGGTACCAATCGGCCAGGGCGAAATACGTTATATGGGGATAATCAAGGTGTACGATGCGAGCCTGTCGGCCAGCCGAATGGTTACCGGAGAAAGAATTCTCGATAAGGAGATATCCAAATGCCTCAATCTTCACTATGCAGTTTCTCTCACCTCCGACCAGTTTATTCGTGGTGCGGAGGCGGTTCTCCAACGCCAGCATAACAAAGAGGCGCTGGATGCCATCCAGCCGCAGATTGATGCCCTGAATGCGAAATACAGGAATGTTGAGGAAGGTGACAGCTACACTCTCTGCTACGATGCGGCAAGTAAAACGACGACACTGTCGCTCAATAACGAGGAGCTGGTGAATATTGCGTCAGCTGATTTTGCCAAATTTTACTTTGGAATCTGGCTGGGACCCGATGCTCCCATTGATAAAGATCTTCGGAATGACCTGCTCACAACCAATAGGTAGAGTATTTAGAGAAGAGAGCCGCCTGGCAAAGATCTTTGTTTATCTTTGCCGGACTCAATGCTGTTGCGTCTGAGGAATGAAAAATATTTTCGTTTACTGCAAGAAAATGTTGTCAGGCAATCTAGAGAGTGCAGAGAACTACAGCACAATGATGTTGTAGTGTGTATATAATATCAGTTGATTGATGGTGGTTTGAGGGTGGCACAAGAGCAATCGCCCTCTAAAATAAGGAGAACATATGGCCAAGTTTATAGATCAACCGATAGTGATAGAAGCAGCAGGCAACAAACCGAAAATAATAGAAGAATTTGTTGGCACGGTAAATTCAGATACAACAGAGATCAGTATTGCCCGGATGAAGAGTCTTGCAGGGTGGCTTGAGCCTGGGCAGACCCCGGAGTTTTCCGAGTACAGTATGGTGTTGCGGGGAATGTTGCAAGTGAAGACAGCGAATCGGATATATGAAGTGCGGGCTGGTCAAGCCATTATTGTCGAAGCGGGAGAGTGGGTACAGTACAGTACCCCTGAAGAAGAAGGTGCTGAATATATCGCAGTATGTCTTCCTGCGTTCACCGCCGCGCTTGTGCATAGAGACAAATGAGGATGACAGCTGTATTCGCCGGCATGGAAAACGAAAAAAATGGAGCAATGTATGAAACGGGCGCTGCTTGTTGTTGATATGCAAAATGATTATTTTCCGGGCGGAAGAATGGAGCTGGTCGGGATTGAGGATGCTGCTGAAATTGTCGCGCAACTGTTAAGCAGGTTTCGTGAACGGCAACTGCCGATATTTCACATCCAGCATATCGCTGCGAATCCAGGCGCAACTTTTTTCCTGCCTGACTCAGATGGCGTGAATATTCACCGGTCAGTCGCCCCGCAGATCGGGGAGCCGGTTGTCAGTAAACATTTCCCCAACAGTTTCAGAGAAACGACCTTACTCGCCGACCTGCAGCGTAGCGGTATTCAGGAGCTCATTGTGTGCGGGGCGATGAGTCATATGTGTATTGACTCTACCGTGCGTGCCGGCTTTGATCTTGGTCTCAGTTGTGTTGTCGTTGCCGACGGTTGCGCTACACGCAATCTCAGCTATGGCGATCAAATTATCGATGCAGCCCAGGTACAGGGAGCCTATATGGCGGCCCTTGCCGCAGTATTTGCGCAAGTTACCAATCTGTCCGGGCTGCAGTTGTAGCAGTCTGGTCGTCTGAACATTTTTCTGACAGGTCTAAAGCACTTGAAAGCCAAAGTAGGATTCTTCGAACTTTTCCTTTCCGACGGCAAGAAATTCACTGAAACTCCATTCCCTGTCGGTCAGTATGTCTCTGTACTGCGGTTTGATTACATAGGTCATTGCTGTAACTGAATCATTCTTGTCATTCACAACTTCCACTTCTAACCTTTGGTACATTTCACCCTCAAAAATATCCAGACGTTCTAGCGCTTTGGCAGAAATATCGAAGTAGAGGACACCTGGAACCTCCGCTCCCTGTTGTGGTATAATCCCTGGATATTCTCTGTTTTGAATTTTTGAACGAAAGAAATTATTGAGGCTGGCCTGGCTGCAATCACTCTTGCAGCCGGTAACCCGGGCCATTATGTCACTGCACATCAGTGACCCGTAGGTGAACAGATTGATCATGATATTTGGGAGTGTATTTATGGTTGGGTTGTTTGGTTGAAGAAAATAATAATTTTCGGGGGTTGTGCTAGCGATCCCCTGACGGGGATAGTTCGTTTACGAAAATATTTTTCTTGTGGAAGGCCAAGAAAAATATTTTCTAACTCACTAAAACAGCAATACCGGGCATTTCACATTATGCAAAACATGATTGGCAACGGAACCGAACAGCACGTCCCGTATTTCTCCACCACCTTCATGGCGGCCAATAACAAGTAATTGAAAATCCTGCACATTTGCCGTATGGGTGATTATATCTCTGGGCTCGCCGAATTCAAGCATAAGTTCATTGGTGAAACCCGCCTTCTGTAATTTTTTATCGGTTTGTTCAAGAAGAGTTCTGCCCGCTCTGGTGGCGTTTTCTTTTACCATGTCCACCTGAAAAACGGGGATCATACGGTAAGCCAGTTGGGTACTGTTGATCACATAGAGCAGGGTCAGTGTTTTGGGAAAGCGGTCCTGCAGTTCAATGATCTTGTCAATGGTTCTTTTCGCCGTAGGTGAGTCGTTGATTGGCACTAATATTTTCGGTATCATGTCACCCTCCTCGTTGAGTTTTTAGGCAGCCTGTCTTCATCATTAAGCTCTTCCCTGGGGTATGTCAACCATACACAAATCGGGGTAGTAATAAAACGAGATCCGGCCAGAAAGTGAGGACAAAAAGGATGGCGATCTGGATTAGCAGAAAAGGCAGAACAGCGCGGGTGACATAGACTATATCCCGGTCAACCGTTGCGCCGGAAATGTACAGGCTCACCCCCAGCGGCGGGGTACAGTAGCCGATGCCGAGGTTGATGGTCATGATGAGACCGAAATGCATGGAGTTGATGCCAAATTTTGACAGAAGAGGCAAGAAGATAGGGGTGAGAATAAGGGTCGCGGAGATGATATCCATAAACATGCCGATGAACAGCAGGAGGATGTTTACCGCAAGCAGAAATATCCAGGGCGAGGCGATATTATTGACGACTACCGTGGCAATTTTTCCGGGAATCTGCTCAAAGGTTAAATATTCGCCAAATACTGAGGCGCCGGCGACGATAATCAGCAGCGTTGCCGAGGTGACCGCGGAAGAGACCACCACCCGTTTGACATCGCGCAGTTTCATGTCCCGATGGAGAACTATCTCAACGAAAAAGGCATAAAAACAGGCAACGACTGCTGCTTCGTTGGCAGTAAAAAGGCCCGAATAGATTCCGCCGAAGATGAGTACCGGCAGCAGCAGTGCCCAGATGCTCTCCTTGAGGACTGCGAGAACTTCGTGCAGCGTCGGTTTAGGCCGCTGTTGCATGCCCATTTTTTTACAGACAAAATAGGCGTACAGGCTCATCGCCACCATGATAATGACGCCTGGAATAAAACCGGTCAGGAAAAGTGCCTCGAGCTGGTCGTTACTGACCATGGCATAGAGGATCATGGAGATGGATGGCGGAATAACGACACCCAGGATAGGTGCGGTTGTCATCAGGCCGACGGAGAACCGCTCCTCGTAGCCGTTGTCGATGAGAGCCGGGATCATAAACCCGCCGATGGCCACAACGGTGGCAACGGTTGAGCCGGATATGGCTCCGAAAAAGCCGCAGGCCAGGATGCCGGCCATAGCCAGGCCTCCCGGCAGGAAACCGACCAGCACATTGGCTGTTTTAATCAGTTTTTCAACGATCGATCCGGTGGTCATGATATTGCCGCACAGGACAAAAAACATCACCACTACCAGAGCGAACTTGTCCATACTGCGATAGAGCACCTCTATGACAATCTGCGGGTCAATACCCACCAGATAAACGAGGCCGATGGTGCCGGTAAAGAAAAGGCACATGAACACCGGCACAGTCGATGCCAGACACCCGAGCAGCAGAGCAAATATCATCAGGTAACTGTTGTGCATTATTTATTACCCCCGGTAATGTCTGCTGTCCCGGTCCAGTCTTCCCAGATGACGATAAGGGTGCGCAAAAACATCATGCATCCCATCAGAGGCAACACAGCGTAGAAAAAATATTCAGGAATCTGGAGGGTCGCTGATTGGGCATATTGATCCTGGTATTGCATGAGAGTCATTTTCGACCCGAGGTAAATCATCACTCCGGAAAAGACGAGCACCATACAATGGGAAAAGAAGGTGAGCGGTTTTTTTAAAATCGGCAACATTTGCGGCAGTGCGTCAATACGGATGAGTGAACGGCTGCGGACCGCTGCAACACAGCCGATATAGGTTGAGAAATAGATGACCTTGCGTACCACTTCATCTGACCAGTAGAGACTCATGTCGTTGGTAGCCTTGCGCAGAATTACATTAGCCATGGCCGTGAACAGCGCGACACAGACTGCGATAAAGAGCGACCACTCTTCAATGTGCAGCATGACCTTGTCGATGACTCTGAATGTTTTTGTCAACATATCCAATAATTAATTAAAAGTGACAGTAAAATTAATTTTATACCAGAACTATCCAGTAAAGCTTAACAAAGTTGGGGGGTTAGTTTGAAATTCCAGCAAAGCGTAAACTACCTGTGACGCGATTGCAAGCATCATGTGGCATTTGTTATGCGGTGTTTTGCAGTTATTATGCCTGGCAAGGTGTTTCTTTGCCCCTCTCTGCAGATCGAGTCGATCGGCTTTACATTCTGCCTGCTGCAAAGTAAATAAAGAAGTGCGTCAGAAATCGCGAATCCTGAGATCAATTATTATCACAAGGAGGAATATGTATGGAAAAGGGTGCAAATGAAGAATTGGTCTATATCGTCAAACAGGCAGATCTGGCCAGTGAGGTTGCAGTGGGGCCTGAGGATGCATTTCCGGAGGTGCTGGCCACCTCGAGAATGATAGGATTGATGGAGGTCTCCGCAGCCCGTTTACTGCAGCCGATCTTGAAACCTGGAGAGCTCTCAGTTGGTGTCGGTATTGATATTAAACATTTTGCGCCAACTCCGGTGAAGGAAGAGATCAGGATTGTCGCAACTTTTACTGAGCTTGACGGTAAATTATATCTTTTTGAAGTGGAAGTTTTTGATAGAGCCGGCAAGGTGGCCAGCGGGAAACATAGCCGGGCTATTGTCGACAAGAGTCGTCTGATGGTGGGGGCTCAGTCGCGAATGGCCAAAGCCTGATGCGGCGGATTCGCTCGAAGGCAGGCATCGCCCGACAGTTTTAAAAAAGATTGTATGCATCATTTTTTTCTTGAAAAAAATAATTTCCTGTGAAGCCCCCGATATTGGGTGTCTCTTCGTAAAAGATACCATATGTTGTAGATTGGTCTTGAGCCCGCCATAAATGTGGTGTATAAAAGCCTTTGCGAATATATCTGAATTCGGCTCGAAAAGTGGATTGTTATACTCTTTTTTGGACGCTGAATTAAGCACATTTCTCACAGACAAGAGACCCCAGGTCGTAAAATTATCCAACTGAAAGAGGGCTGCATGACACCTGACTTAACCAAACAGGTCCTGACGAGTACTGCGGAAACGGTACTTGCAAGACGGTATTATCTGAAAGATTCAAAAGGCAACCCCGTTGAAACATGGGAAGCTTTGACCCGTCGCGTCGCCAACGCGGTGGCCGATGTTGATAAAGATCAAAAACATCATAAACAGCTGCAGGAAGATTTCTTTGATATGATTTACCGGCTGGACTTCCTGCCAAATTCCCCCTGCCTGATGAATGCCGGTACGGACCTGGGACAGCTGTCTGCCTGTTTTGTCCTGCCGGTTGATGATTCCATGGATGGCATCTTTACTGCTATTCGCAATGGTGCGCTGGTGCATAAAACCGGCGGCGGTACCGGATATTCCTTTTCCCGGCTCCGGTCAAAAAATGCGTCGGTACGTTCAACCCAGGGAGTGGCTTCAGGTCCTCTGTCCTTTGCCGCCGTATTTGATGCGGCCACCGAAACCATCAAGCAGGGCGGCAAACGACGCGGTGCCAATATGGGGGTATTGCGAATCGATCATCCGGATGTTATGGAGTTTATTACTGCCAAAGAAGATCAGAACAGCTTTAACAATTTTAACTTCAGTGTCGCTATTACTGATGTTTTTATGCAAGCGGTGGAAGACGATGCCGATTATGAGCTGATTGAGCCGTCAACCCGTCAGGTGGTCAAACGACTCAATGCCAGAATGGTCTATGAAAAGATTGTCGATCTCGCCTGGCATAATGGCGAACCGGGAGTCCTCTTTATCGATAGTGCCAACAGGGACAATATGACTCCCCAGTTGGGTGATTTCGAGGCGACTAATCCCTGTGGCGAGCAGTGGTTGCTGCCGTATGAGAGCTGCAATCTCGGTTCGGTGAATCTGGCAAATTTTGTCGTTAAAGGAAAGATTGACTATAAAAGGCTGAAGCAGATCGTTCGTTCGTCCACGGTCTTTCTCGATAATGTCATTGATTGCAACCGCTTTCCGATTCCTGAAATCAAAGAGATGACCCTGAAGACCAGGAAAATCGGTCTGGGAATTATGGGCCTGCACGATATGCTCATCCAGCTGGAAATTCCCTATGGCAGTGACAAGGGCAGGGAGATTGCCGGCGAGGTAATGCGTTTTATCAGGGATGCCGCAGAAGAGCGTTCGATTGAGATCGCTCAGGAAAAAGGACCGTTTCCTGCGTATGATGGTGCTGTCAATGACTATAAACCCAGGAGGAATGCGGCGCTTACCTCTATCCAACCGACTGGAACTGTATCGATGATCGCCGATTGTGCTTCCGGCTGTGAGCCCTACTTTTCCATTGTTATGGTAAAACATGTCATGGATGGTGACCGGCTTATCATGGTCAACAGGTATTTTGAGCAGGTTGCCCGGCAGGAGGGTTTTTACTCGGCGGAGCTGATGAGCAAGGTGGCCGACAGCGGTACGGTCATGGGGCATAAAGAAATTCCGGTGAAATGGCAGGAAATATTCTGCACTGCCCAGGATATCAAGCCGCAAGATCATATCAGAATGCAGGGAATGCTCCAGAAAAGCGGGGTGGACAGCTCCATTTCGAAAACCATCAACCTGCCCAACAATGCCACCCGCGAAGAAGTGAAACTTGCCTATATCAGCGGCTATAAGCTTGGCTGTAAAGGCCTCACCGTGTATCGCGATGGCTCCAGAGACCATCAGGTGCTCAATACCAAGGAAGGCTCGGAAAAAGATCAGAAAACGGCAGTCGTCTCTGAACGGGGACCGGTAAAACAGAATCTGCCTGATACTCTTGATGCCAAACGATATCGGGTGAAGGATCAGTATCAGAAGTCAGTCTATATTATCGTTTGTTTTGACGAAAACGAAAAACCGATGGAGGTTTTCGCCAAATTCCCCTTCGACAATCGCGTCGATTTGAAAGATAAATCGACGATGTGGACGACCACCTGTCGCCTGGTCTCTCTGGCATTACGATTTAATGTTCCGATGGATGAGATCATTAAACAGCTCGATCGGTCAAGTGGCCATATGCAGGATCTGCCAGCGCAATTAAGCAAGCTGTTCAAGTCTTTTCTGGCCGGCACGCAGCAGGGATTTTCATCGGAGTGTCCGGAATGTGGCGGACCGCTTCGCTTTGAAGAGGGCTGTGAAACCTGTCATGATTGTGGGTATAGTAAATGTTCATAAAAACAAAAATATGTTTTGGGGGTCTTTATGGCGAAAATCGGCAGAAATGAGCAATGCCCTTGCCAGAGCGGGAAAAAATATAAATACTGTTGTGCCCTGAAAGAAACGGGAGTACAGCCCCGGCTGACTCCGGAACAGGCGCTGAGAATCACTCTGATGGGTGCGGTGCAGGCAATTCAGCAGGACGCCCTGCGGCACCGGAAAAAATTCCGTGAACTCGGAGTCTTTTTCTTTTTCTCAACGACTACCGGAGACGCCTGGGTGATGGAAATGACCGACTGCGACTGTGTTCAGGTGGCTAAAGACGGTGAACTTCTGGAAGCGCCAATCGACGAGAATTCGGAGACCATTGAAATTAACTGGAGTCATACCTTTGTCGTGCACAACAAAGAGGTGCAGATAACGGCCTATGCCGATAAGAGTGTTGCTACGCTGGGCGATGCCCCCGCGCGGGAGTTGGCTGCTGCCATAAAGCAGATCCGCCGCAAGTTCAGTAAAGAGCAGCTTGAAAAAGTCCATTTGCCCGCTCCGGAGTAGCCAGGCGGCCCATGGACGGAAAAGCTGCTGCAGTTGTACGCATGGTTCCCATGATTCTTACCATGGGAACCATTTTTTACCTTTCACATCAGACGGGGGATCGTCTGTCGCTGCCTGCACTGCCTGGTCTGGATAAGTTGGGCCATATGGCTGCCTATGGACTATTGGCGGCCACGGTACTCTTTGCCACGAGTGACAAACAGAAAAGCACCAGGCCTCATCGGGTGATTATCCTGACCGTGATTTTCTGTCTGCTCTACGGGATGTCTGACGAATTTCATCAGTCCTTTATTCCCGGCAGAACAGCCAGCGTCTATGATCTTATGGCCGATGGCTGTGGCGCAGCATTGGTCTGTGCCCTCTGGGCAAAATGGCTCCATAGAATAACATCGACGACATTTCTCCGGAGCCATTGAGTACCGAACAGCCTATCGTCTGCTTTGCAGGATCCTGGACATATCTTTGGCAAAGTAGGTGATAATAATATCGGCACCTGCCCGCTTTATAGACAGCAATGTCTCTTCCATCACCCGATCGCCGTCGATCCAGCCCTTTTCTGCGGCGGCCTTGATCATGGCATATTCGCCGCTGACATGGTAGGCGGCGATCGGTAAATCGAATTCGTCGCGCAGCCGGGAAATAATATCGAGATAGGCAACCGCTGGTTTTACCATAATGATATCGGCCCCCTCATCCACATCCAGCGTCGCTTCCCGCAATGCTTCCCGGCTATTTGCCGGGTCCATCTGATAACTTCTCCGGTCACCGAACTGCGGAGCACAGTCTGCGGCATCTCGAAAGGGACCATAGAACGCCGACGCATATTTGACTGCATAGGACATTATCGGCACACTATCGAAGTTGTTCTCGTCAAGCACTGCCCTGATTTCAGCTACCCGGCCATCCATCATGTCCGATGGTGCGACCATATCGGCACCTGCCTGGGCGTGGGACAGAGCCGTTTTGGCCAGAATTTCCAGGGTGGCGTCATTGTCCACCGCATTATCGATCAGACAGCCGCAATGGCCGTGATCAGTGTATTCGCAGAGACAGACGTCGGTGATAACAAGCAGTTCGGGGACCTTGTTTTTCAGCTCTTTGATTGCCGTCTGGATGATACCGTTTTTGGCATGAGCTCCGGAACCGACCGCGTCCTTTTTTTCCGGCAAACCAAACAGAATCACCGAATTGACGCCCAGTTGCAGGCACTCTCGTGCTTCTGCCTCGAGCATGTCAACGGACAGGCGGAACACGCCGGGCATAGAAGAAATTTCTTCTCTTTTTTTCTTCCCGGGCATGACGAACAAGGGATAGACAAATTGGTCGGCGGTGAGTTGCGTTTCTCTGATAAGGCTGCGAAAAGCCTGGTTCCTGCGAAGTCGTCTGGGTCTATATTCTGGAAAAACCATGTGTTCCTCTAAAGTGGATTATTTCGTGAAGGAACTAATCCCCGGCAAGCGAGTACTAAAAACAGCACCCCTCAAGGGGGTACTGAACCGAGTCCCGCAAAGCGTTTTGGTGGGATTAGCTAATAATTGCAAATGATTTGAGTTTTTTATGCAGGTGGCTTCTTTCCAGCCCCACCTGTTCAGCTGTTTTGGTGATATTATTATCGTTTTGTAAAAGTTTTTGCTGCAGGTATTCTTTTTCAAAAAGCCTTTTCGCTGTCTTGTAGTCGGCTGACAAAAAAGGATCTATGCTTGCTGCATTACCGATTGGACTGGTGTTTTGTTCGGAGTTGAGAAACAACCGGACATGCGTCGCGGTGATCGTTGGTTCCTGGCACATGATCGCCAGCCGTTCGATGAAGTTTCTCAATTCACGAACGTTGCCGGGCCAATGGTGCTCCATCAGGGCCTGATATGCATCGGCGCTGAAATCTTTAGGTTTCAGCCCTCGACTAACGAGAATTTTCATCAAGGCATCTACCAGCAGGGGAATATCCTGGAGTCGATCGCACAGTTTCGGAACATGAATTGGTACAACATTGAGCCGCCAGAAGAGATCTGCCCGGAAATTGCCAGCCTCGATTTCTTCTTCAAGGTTTTTGTTGGTGGCCGCGAGGACCCGGACGTTGACTTTAATAGTTTTATTACCGCCGACTCTTTCAAATTTTTGTTCCTGCAGAATGCGTAGAATTTTGGCCTGGGTGTTGAGGCTCATGTCACCGATCTCATCGAGGAAAAGAATGCCGCCGTCGGCCTGGTCGAATTTGCCTCGTTTGCTCACATGGGCGCCGGTAAACGAGCCTTTATCATGACCAAACAGTTCCGATTCGATCAGTTCTTCAGGGATTGCCGCGCAATTGACCTCGATCATCGGCTGGTCGCTCGAATGCGAGGCACGATGGATGGATTGCGCGACCAGTTCTTTGCCAGTGCCGTGATCGCCCCTGATCAAGACCCAGGCATCGGTAGGCGCCACCATTTCAATCTGATTTTTGAGTGCCTTGATGGCCGCAGATTCTCCGGTGAGAATCGGTTTCTGATCCGAGCCCTGACGCAACAGGAGGTTTTCCTTTTCGAGCTTGGCAAAGCGCAGGCCATTGGAGATGGCCAGGATGATTTTGTCATAGGAAAGGGGCTTTTCGATGAAGTCGAAGGCACCTTTGCGGGTGGCCTGGACCGCCGTTTCGATGGTGCCGTGACCGGAAATCATAATAACTGGGATTCGGTGCTGCTCATGTATTTTTTCAAGAGCGGTCATGCCGTCCATACTGTCGCCCAGCCAGATATCGAGGAGGACAAGATCAACATGCATGGTATCGAGCAGTTCCAGCCCTTCCTCGGCAGAAGAAACCCCGGTGGCGGCAAAACCCTCGTCTTCAAGTATTCCAGCCAGAGTCTCGAGGATACTGATTTCATCGTCGATTATGAGTATGCGTTTGCTCATTTTTCTTGTAACAACTCCCTGCGCGGCGGAAAAACAGCATCGTGAACGGTTGTTTCGGTGAGCCTTGTTTTTCCAGCCGGGTACATAATTATTGCCTGTTGAGGAGAGGGAGCTCAATAATGAAAGTCGATCCGGTCGGCGTGTTGTCCTGCACCCGGATGTAACCGTTGTGATCGGCGACAATTGTCGATAAGATAGCCAGGCCGAGCCCGGTACCTGTCTTTTTGGTCGAAAAATAGGGTTCAAAAAGTTTTAGTTTATTTTCTTTGGCAATGCCTGGTCCGTTGTCGTGCACCTTGATAAAGACATTCTCCTGATCCTGATCGAGGGAAAGGACGATTTCTATTGTACCGCCATCAGGCAAAACTGCAACTGCATTGTCCAGCAGGTTGATCAGACAGCGCTTAATCTGTTCAGGGTCAAAACTAAATATCGGAACAGGCGTTTCTTCACGGCAGGAAAACGTGATGTTTTTATGTGCCTCCTGATAGAGAAACAGGGTGCTTTTGGCCAATCTGGTCAGATTCTCCGGGGATTTATGGACCTTGGGCATTCTGGCAAACTGGGAAAATTCGCTGACCAGTCTTTTTAGTTCATCCACCTGGGTGATGATGGTGCTGGTGCACTGGTCGAAAATACTGTTTTCTTCATTGAGGATTTCTGGATAGCGGCGGCGAAGCCGTTGGGCTGAAAGCTGAATGGGAGTGAGCGGATTCTTAATTTCGTGGGCAATTCTTCTGGCCACTTCTCGCCAGGCCGCCATTCGCTGCATCTTTTCCAGCTTGGTAAGGTTATCGAAAACCAATACAAAACCAACCGGTCTTCCCTCTTCATCTTTAAGCGGGGTAAAGTTGACCAGCAGGGAATAGTATTTGCCCAGCACGTTGAGTTTTATATGCTGCTCAACGGTGCTTTTGCCGGTTATCTGCAGTTCTTCGATAAAACCATTGATGATTGCTGCCTGGTGGGATGACAGAACATCTCGAAAATTAAGGCCGACGAAGTGGAATTTGTCGATATTGAGGAGTTTCTCGGCAAAACGGTTGATGGTGGTAATCTGGCCCTGTTCGTCAAGAGATATAACCCCCGCCGATACGTTTTGCAGAATAATTTCGGTATACCGTCTGCGCTGCTCGGATTCCTGAGAACTTTTCTGTAAGGCAGTATGGGTTTCTGCCAGGCTTTTGTTGCTGGAATTGAGATTGAGGGTCATCTGGTTGAATGAATCGACAAGCAGGCCCATCTCGTCTTTCGATTCCCTTTCCATGACAAACTCCAGATCGCCGTCAGCTACTCTCCTGGTAGCCAGCACCAGTTTTTCCAGCGGGTCGGTTATGCCTCTTGAAATATAGAGGCCAAACCAGATAGCGGCAAAGATGACCAGCAGGGTAACAATCAGCAGAATAGTCAGCAGCCAGAACTTGAAAGGCTCCTTGAAATGTTTCAGCTTCCGATAGCCTTCGATGCCCTGGGAAATTGTGGTCATGCGGGCAAGCTGGTCGTTTTTCATGAGAAGAGAGGTGATAAGTATCGCCCGGCCGAATCCACTGCTGCCTATTTCCACCTTGGTTATGCAGTTGACCAGGTCGCCGGTTTTTATCTCTTGAATCAGGATCTCATGTTCTTCTTTGTTGCGCACCCTGTTGAGGGTGGATAAAGCTATCTGTGGAAGAATGATACCACGAAGTTGCGGCCCCTTGACGCTTATCTCGAGGTTGCTGTCATTGGTAATGAGGGTCAGGCCGTCCGGTCCGTTGATCGGATTGAAGGTGAGAATATTTTCCAGCGTCTGGCTGATCGTCTCGGAGGTATATGCCGCCACATTCAGTCCCTTTAACCGTTCGGCGATGCCTTTACTCATCAGGGTCACCTGATCTTCTTTTTCCCGAAGCAGGGATTGAGCCAGTTTGAGTGATTCGGTCAGGGAAGCTTCAATACTGGCGTTAAACCAGTAATCCATGCTGGTTGAAACAAACTGCAACGCGACAAAAAAAAGCAGTATGGTCGGAATAAGGGTGAGGGAGAGAAATGAGGCGATCAGTTTTGTCTTGAGCTTATTGCCAAGGCGATTGACTCTTCGTTCAAATAACAGCTCTGCCAGGTTGCGCAAAACCAGGAAGAGCACGAACAAAACCAGCAGGACATTGATGTTGATAAGGGCAAAGATAAGAATACTGTTATTGACCGGTAAGTCTGCCTGGCCTTTGAGAAGCTGGCTTTGCAGCCAGATAAAAAAGGGAATAAGCAGGAGACAGACGATGATGACGCGGCGGATCAGTTTTTGCTTTTGCCGGATCTGTTGTTCCGTATAGGGCCTTTTGCTGTTCGGCTTGCCTCCGGGTGAAGTTTTTTCCATGGTCAAGGTTAGGAAGTCTGGTAGGTGAAGGTAATGGAGTGCCAGTCGGTTTTAACGTCCCACCAGGAGAGAAAGGGGAGGATGTTGTGCAGGCTGAGCGGGAGTGTTTTCTGGTAGAGTTCTGCCCTTATCCTCAGTGAATACGTGTTGTCCGGCAGGAGTTGTTTTAAATCGACAATTTTTACTCCGTTGATATCGTTGATGACCTTTTGCGCCTCAAAAAGAGAGCGAAATGCGATGACCGAGTTGTTGTCCTCTTCAAGGGTGACTTTATAGTTTTCCTTGAGGGTGTCAAAGGTCATTATATGCTGAAAAGTGCGGGTTGCGACGAGTTCTTTTGGCCAGTTATCCGTTGTTTTGTAGAGCTCTACAAAAAAAGAGAAGCGAAGCGCAATGCCGCTGTGCAGTATCTCTATCATCTCCGAGGTGAAGCTGTTTTCAAGGGTACCGAAGACAATGAGAGATTTCTCCGTGGTCGTGGCCGTCAATTCATTGATGGTTGCCTGCCGCTCGGTGTTGCCATCAGTTGCGGCAACGGCCGGAAAGATCACCAGGAAAATGAAAATGAGCTGATACAGTATACGCTTACCATGCATGGTGCATTACTTTTTAGGAGAACGGGGTTACATGAAGAAGGACGAATGCTGCAAAGCCTCCTGTCGCTGTGAGAAATGTCGTGTCGGCTTCGGTGATCCGGGGGCCTGACGCTGTTTTTTATTTCGGTTTTACATTTTCAATGGTACAGTTCCAAACTTAGTTGATGCTAATTTACTTGATCTTGTTCTGGATGTCTATTGCTTGTTCTCCACTTCCTGATCCTTTTCCTGCAACGCTTTCATAAAGAATTTCGACATGGTTGCTTGACACCGGAGCAGAGGTGTTATAATGTGCATATGTTTGTAACGGTCGGGGCATTTCGTCCTGACTGGTTATTATTCAAGAGTAAAATTTCAAAATTGAAGGATGTATCTAGATGCGTATAGCAATTCCAACTGATTCTCCGGGTGGTCTCCAGGCACAGCGTTCGGATCACTTCGGTCATTGTGATATCTTTACACTGGTCGATATCGATGAAAAACAACTAATCAAAGATGTTACCACTATAAAAAACGGCGACCATGAAGCTGGCGGCTGTATGGTTCCAGTAAAAATTCTTCAGGATGCCGGCGCAGAGGCGATAATTGTCGGAGGGATGGGGGCAAGACCGATGCGTGGCTTTGCCGACGCGGGCATTACTGTCTATTTTGCCGACCGAAACCGTCTGCAAACCGTTCAGGAAGTTGTTGACGGCTTGACAACCGATTCCCTGCCGGTGATGCACGCAGATCAGGTCTGCAAGGGATCGGGGAACTGCCACCACTGATAGAATAAACTTTTGGCCTGTCCCCGGTGCAGGCCCTGACAGAGAGATGCCGATTATTTCAGCATCTCTTGGGTCTTGACCGTTAGAATGTTTACATTATGTTTTCTTTACAGCTGTCGACAAGCAGCGAATCCAATCAGGTAATAATTACTGGGACACCTTTTGCAGGCAGAGTAAAATATCATGTCACCACGACCTAAAAAAATAAGAAATTGTCAGGGCAGGTTTTGCGGTCGGGCTTTTAAGCCGACGGGTACTCCCCTCACTGAGCTTACAAAGATCGAATTGCACCGGGATGAAATGGAGGCACTGCGATTATGCGACGGGGAAGGGATGACCCAGGAGGAGGCTGGCCGGTGTATGGGCGTCTCCCGCGGGACCATTCAGCGAATCATCACCGTCGCCCGCAAAAAAACGGCAACGGCGGTGACTGCGGGGCACGCCCTGATTTTCGTCGATGAAGACGAGGCAACAGAATAAGTTTGACGACCAGACGCGTTAAATGTTTTCTCTGGTTTTATCGAAGGTGATATTGGGCCATTTTTCCATGAAGTATTTCAGCATCCATTCGTTTTGCGCGAGGTAGGTGAGGAATCCTTCGCCATCATAGGCCAGTGCCACCTGGTTCTTTCGTTCGAATTCAGCCAGAGCTTTCTTGTCGTCACAGCGAACCCACCGTGCCGCCTGAAAGTCCACCGGCTCATAAATAGCCTTGACGCTGTATTCGTTGAGCAGCCTGGCCATGGTGACCTCAAACTGCAATACACCTACTGCCCCCATAATATAGTCCGAACCGATCAGCGGACGAAATACCTGGATGGCCCCTTCTTCGGCAAGCTGCAGCAGACCTTTTTGCAGTTGTTTCAATTTTAACGGATCCTTGAGCAATACCCGTCGAAAATGTTCCGGGGCAAAATTGGGGATTCCGGTAAATTTGAGCACTTCCTTTGGCGTAAAGGTATCACCTATTTTAATTGTGCCGTGGTTATGCAGGCCGATAATATCACCGGGCCATGCCTCGTCGACGTTGGCTCGTTCCTGGGCCATGAAGATCGTCGCGTTGGCCAGGGTTATGTCCTTGCCCAGTCGATGATGTCTTACCTTCATACCGCGGGTGAATTGCCCGGAACAGATCCGAAAAAAAGCAATGCGGTCCCGATGCGCTGGATTCATATTGGCCTGGATTTTGAAAACGAAGCCGGAAAAGTCCTCTTCTTCAGGTGAGACAAGGCGCGTCACCGTTTCCCGCGGGCCTGGTGGCGGGGCCATCTCGACAAAGCAGTCGAGCAGTTCGCTGACTCCGAAATTGTTGACGGCACTGCCGAAAAAGACCGGTGTCTGGCTGGCCTGCAAATAGTGTTCGTATTCAAATGGATTGGCGGCGCCGTCCAGCAGGTCGATGTCTTCGCGAAGTTCATCGGCTGCCTGTTTGCCGAGCAGCTGGTCAACCTGTGGATCATTCAGGTCTGCAATCAGAATGCCTTTGATATTTCTGGTATTTTGACCGGGAGTAAAGAGGTGAAGGGTCTTTTTGTATAGATTATACACTCCCTTGAAGGTCTTACCCATGCCGATAGGCCAGGAAAGGGGCGTACATTCTATCTGTAGCTTTTCTTCTATCTCGGCCATGATATCGAGAGGTGAAAGGCCCTCACGATCCAGTTTATTGATAAAGGTTATGATCGGGGTATTCCGCATCCGGCACACTTCCATCAATTTTTCGGTTTGCGCCTCGACCCCTTTGGCATTATCAATAACCATGACTGCTGAATCAACGGCGGTCAGGACCCGGTAGGTGTCTTCGGAAAAATCCTGGTGGCCGGGAGTGTCGAGGAGATTGACTTCGAAATCCCGATAGGTGAATTTCATCACCGAGGTGGTGACGGATATACCGCGTTCCTGCTCGATAGCCATCCAGTCGCTGGTCGCTTTGCGCTCGATTTTCCGGGATTTGACGGCACCCGCCATATTGATGGCACCGCCAAAGAGCAGGAGCTTTTCGGTCAGGGTGGTTTTGCCGGCATCCGGATGGCTGATGATGCCGAAGGTTCGTCGTTTGGCTATTTCCTGGGTGAGTTGTTTGCTCATAACAGATGAAAATATTACTTTAGGTTTTAGTGACTTATAAAAAAAAATTCGTTAAGGAACGTATCCCGCGCTTTTCAGCGGGGAGAGAGTGAGCCTGCTGTAGAAGAGGGCAGAGCAAAACTTTATAGTTTATGCCCTTTTCATAATAATGCAAACAGAAAACGAAAACATTGGGGAAATAAAATACGGCCCATTCAGAACGGTTCTGGATACTGGCAACTTTTAACGAATGCCTGTATTATGGCTTCCATGTTTAAGGGAAATGGTCCTCTTTTCGCTGTGTCAACTTTAACCGCATAGTATAATTATGAAAAAAATTCACGTAGCCAATCCCGTCGTTGAGCTTGATGGCGACGAAATGACCCGCATTATCTGGCAGTTCATCAAGGATAAATTGATTTTACCCTATCTCGATCTGGATATTCGATACTACGATCTCAGCATAGAAAAACGTGATGAAACAGAGGACCAGATTACCATCGATTCGGCCAATGCCATCAAAAAATACGGGGTAGGCATAAAATGTGCCACCATTACCCCCGATGAAACACGGGTTAAAGAATTCAAGCTGAAAAAAATGTATCTTTCGCCAAACGGCACTATCAGAAATATCCTTGGCGGGACGGTATTTCGTGAGCCGATCATGATCGGCAATATTCCGCGCCTGGTAACCACCTGGAAAAAACCGATATGTATAGGGCGTCATGCCTTTGGCGACCAATATATGGCAACCGATTTTGTAGTCAAAGAAAAAGGTAAATTGACCATGACCTTTACCCCTGATTCGGGCGGTGAGGTGCAGAGCTACAACGTGTACGATTTCCAGGGCGGCGGGGTCGCCATGGCCATGTATAACACCGATGAGTCGATTTATGGCTTTGCCCATTCCTGTTTTAATCAGGCGCTGCACAAAAAATGGTCACTCTATCTGTCCACCAAAAATACCATTCTTAAAAAATATGACGGCCGGTTTAAGGATATTTTTGCCGAAGTGTACCAGTCAACCTATAAAAAGCCGATGGACGCTCTCGGCATCAGCTATGAACATCGGTTGATAGACGATATGGTCGCTGCCGTCCTCAAGTGGGAGGGCGGATTTGTCTGGGCCTGTAAAAACTACGACGGGGATGTTCAGTCGGATATCCTGGCCCAGGGTTTTGGTTCTCTCGGCCTGATGACCTCAACGCTGGTTACCCCCGACGGGAAAACCATGGAGTCTGAGGCCGCCCATGGTACCGTTACCCGGCACTATCGGCAGCACCAGCAGGGAAAGTCAACATCGACCAATCCCATTGCCTCCATTTTTGCCTGGACCAGAGGTTTGGCCTTCCGGGGCGAACTTGACAACAATGCTGAACTGATCGCCTTCAGTGAAGCGTTGGAAGCGGTCTGCATCGAAACGGTTGAGAGTGGCAAGATGACCAAAGACCTGGCACTGAGCATCCATGGCAAAAATATGCAGGCCAGCGACTATCTGACCACTGAAGAGTTTCTCGATGCTCTTGATGGAAATCTTCAGCAGAAACTGGGCAGCAACGCATAGAACAATGCATCTTCCCGGCTTCATCTGTTATAAAAACCGGGAAGATAGTATCTCTTACAAGAGATCAGCCGTACACCAACGTCCCACCGCAATATCCCAGTCCACCGGCACAGGCAAGACAGAGAAAATAGATCAGGAACATTTTTCCAGGCATGGCGCCTCTTTTTTTCAGGATGACGGCCAAAATCAGTAGCAGGGTCAGAACTGCTGCCAGGATCATCTTGATGATGATATACTTATTCCATTCTCCTTCCTGGAAATGCAACCAGTCGAGAATGCCGGCGCTGATAACCGGCAGTATTGCCACCAGGGCAAAGACGGCACAGTAATAGGCCGTCTGACCAAAATTTTTTTCTTTCCAGATGAAGCCGATGAGGGAAAAGACCACCATGGCGATTATCATTCCCATCGGTATATGGGTGAGCATCGGATGGAGAGGATGACTGTAGCCGATTTTTGCCAGAAACGAATACAAATTTTCTACCATACGATTCTCCTTATGATTTCCTTATATTATAAGAGGGAAACTGCTCCTTTTTTAATGCTAATCATTGTCAGTAAAATCGTATAGGTTTTTTAGTGACTTAGAAATAATTTTCTTGCGCTGTTTGCAAGAAAATTATTTCGTGAAGGAACTTATCCCCGCAAAGCTGTTGGGCGGGATTAGTGAGCAGCTATTAAACATCTTGTGCTCTTTGCAAAAGAATTATTTCGTGAAGGAACTTACACCCCTCTAGGGGTACTAAAAAGAGCCCAGCGAATCTTTTGGACGGGGTTATTCTCCTATTGATTTGATTTTGGCTTGATGGATTGTAAGTAGGCATATATATCCGCGGCATCTTGTTTGGAAACTTTTTCTTCCGGGAAGGGCGGCATAATTGGTGCGTCTGTTGTCCTTAATTTTCTCACGAAACTACCGAAGTTCATGTCTATTCCGGCAATATTCACCGCCCTTCCATCATTGCCATGCGGGCCGTGGCACGAAGAGCAGTTGTTCATCAAATACCATCTTTGCCCATCAGCGGGGTTTCCCGGAGGCGCACTGCAACCGGCGGAGAAGACAAGACCGAGAAAAAGAAGCCCCATGGCTAACATGCGTGGGTTTAATGTGTGTAACATTCCAGTCTCCTTAAGCTGTTCATTCAGAAAAGTAAAAAGTATTCTAATCCCGGTAAATGGCAATAAAGCCGGGATAAGTACCTTAAGACAGATTATCTTCATGCAAAAAAACCAGAAAATAATCTGTAAGGTACTAATGGCCGCCCTGTCGACCGACAGCGGCATGTAAAATTTCAAGGACCCGGGACCTGGTGTTTTTCGGTTGATTAAGCAGGATGGCAAAAGGTATTAAATCGTCTCCCTCGGGAAAATAGCCGGCATAACAGTACACATCTTTCATGGTCCCGCTTTTAAGCAGAATGTCGTTCTGTCGGTTGAGCAGTGTACTATAGGGCTTGAAAAGATCAAGGATTGCGAGAAGTGCCGCAGGGCTCACTCTATTTTGTCTTGAGAGGCCCGAGCCCTCTTGCACTCTGATTTTATCAGGACCGAGCTGTAAGGTTCTTTGGGTGAAACCGGTAAAAACCTGCCGCGATTTTTCCCAGGTTGCCGGAAGTCCGTAAGTTTTGGTGCCGCAGGCCAGGAAAATCTGGTTGGCGATGAAGTTATTGGAATTTTTCAAACATACTCTGATTATTTCCTCAAGCGATTTTTCGCCGCGGTGTACATAGATCGGCTGCAGGTTGGGCGGAACCTGTTTGATGTTATATCCGGGTACGGTTATTCCGGCTTCTCTGAGGAGTACCACGAACAGCTCTCCGGTGTAGCGCAGAGCAGGCGTACGCTGCCCCTCAGACAAGAGGGTGTTGACATTGATTCGGTGCATGCCGGGGCCAAGTTGTTTTGCCGCCTGCACCATCAGGGGGATGACCGGCGTCTGCAGTTCGCCCGAGGTCATGGTTTGATCTCTTGCTATCTTTACCGGCAGGGCGTTGAAATTTACCACCAGAGCTCCGTTGGGTGCATCATAGGGATTATCGGAGTTCTCCTCTGCTGCCGTTTCTCCATTTAAGGCAAAGCTGCTGGTATCGAGATACACTGCCGCCAGCTGTCGGATGCCCATCCCCGCAAGAGTATGGGCTATTTCCCTAACAACCTCAGAGGTCAGCAGGGGATCACCGTAGCCTTTTATATAGAGATTGTTTTTATTATCGAGAAAAAAATGCGTCTCGAAGCGGTACTCCTTGCCAAGATTTTTGAGGCCAACGAGGCAGGTGAGAATTTTCAAAGTGGAGGCGGGAATAAAAAGATTCTGCTCCTTGAATTTGAGAAAAGTGGTGCCGCCGTGAACGATGTATCCCCCGTTATCGATAATTCGGTCGATTTCGGAGGTCGCAGCGGCATGAAATGGTTCAAGCATCACCAGCAGTCCCAGCAGGCAGAAGCAAAATCGTTTGCCGGAGCACTTTTTTTGTGCAGAATGCATCATATGAGTTTTTCAATCATGGTTATTATTTTTTCTCATCAAGAGAATGCCAGCCGGTTTTGACAATTCTGGTCTGCAGGCTGCGCTCATGGTCCAGACCAAGTATCTGGGTCAGCGCTTCCAGAGGTTTGATACCCGGTTCAGCACTGGCCGAGACCATTTCCATCTGCACAATCTCGGTGTCGCCAGCGATCTCGAGAGAAAATTTGGTGATCAATGGCCGGATATCAATTTGGGTGGTTTTGCCCTTTCTGGTCTTCCCTATGATGAAACTGTCGCCGGCGACAAATTCTTGTGCCTTTCTTCTTTCCGTCTCCGTCATTTTTGTCGGCAGAGTAAGACTATAGGTAATCCCTATTTTTTGGGGAACCTTGCCAGAATGGAGTTCCATCCCGGTTACCTGTAAGCCGGGGATGATTTTGCCATTGATCCTCTCCATGATCGCTTGCAGATCCCCAAGAGGAGCAGGAAGATCCATAATGAAAAACTCGGCAAGACTTTCCGTGCCGACCGGCAGGGCCGGTCCAAAGGAGATTTTCGGGGACGGATTAAATCCCTGGCTGAAGTTGGTGACAATCGAGGCACGGCGAAGAGTGCGAAAAATAATCTGCAATATCTCCAGATGACCAAGAAAACAGATCTCTCCGATTCGGGAATAATGCACTATATACTTGAAGTGTCCTGAGTCGGCTAAGCCGGCAACTTGGCGCTTCGCTCTGTCGGCCGATTCCGCTGCATCGGATGACAACGGTGCGGTGTCTGCCGTTTTATCTGTGCGATTATAGACAATGGGCATAAGTGTTTTAAAATCGCAGAGGCCGCATTTCTGGCAAGCATGGTAGCGGCAGTCAGGGGTGTAGATTTCTTCTTGTGCTTTGGCCAGTTGGTCTTTCAAAAATTGCAGATCGACACCTGTCTGCAGATGCTGCCATGGCAGGGGCTCGTCCATATCTCTGGCTCGCAGGAAATCGTCAAGGTTCAGGTTGCACAGCTCTGCTGCTTTCTGCCAGCGTGTCAGGTCAAAATGCTCATCCCATCCATCAAGACGGGCACCAGCCTGCCAGGCAAGGTCCATGAGTTTGGCAAGACGCCGGTCGCCGCGGGAAAAGACCCCTTCCAGGTAACTGATTTGCGGGCTATGGTAGCGAAAGTTACATCCCTTTGACGGAAGTCCGTGTTGCAGTCGGCGAATATGCTGGGTGCTCTCTTCCATAGTCAGCTGCCTCTCCCATTGGAAGGGGGTATGCGGTTTGGGCACAAAGGTGCCGACGCTGACGGTTATCTGTTTTTTCCCTTTACCGGGGCGCCCGCCACTGTGCACGGCCATCGCTTTGCGCACCAGCTGGATAATTGCATCGATATCCTGATCGGTTTCAGTTGGCAGACCGATCATGAAATAGAATTTGATGACCCGCCAGCCAAGGGCAAAGGCCTCCTCGCAGGTGGCGATGAGATCGTCTTCAGTGATACCCTTGTTTATGACCCGCCGCAGTCGTTCGCTGCCTGCTTCCGGGGCGAGCGTGAAGCCGGTTTTTCGAACCCTTTTTATCTGTTCCATAATTTTCGGGGTCAGCGTTCCCACCCGCATGGAAGGCATGGCCACCGAGACGAACCGGTCGGCAAAGCTGTCCATCAGCTGCGGAAGGGTCTGTTCCAGGCAGGAATAGTCGCCGGTGGATAAGGACAGCAGGGCTAATTCCTCAAATCCTGAAGCAGCCAGGCCTTCTTTAGCCAGTTCCATAATTTTTTCAGGCTTGCGCTCCCGCACTGGCCGGTAGGTAATACCTGCCTGACAGAAACGGCACCCTCTGGTACAGCCACGGGCCACTTCGATCCCCATCCGGTCGTGGACGATTTTGGCATTTGGTACAAGAGGCTGTTTGAGGTGATCAATCTGGTTGAGATCGGGTAGAATTCTGCGGGAAATGTGATCCTTCTTGCCGCCGGTCCGGTGCATGGTCAGCAACTTTCCATCCGGGCTGTATTCTGGTTCAAAATGTGTCGGAATATATACCCCGTCAATTTCGGCGAGCAGATCGAGCAGATCTTTTCTGGCCAGCTGGTCTTTTTTATGTGCGGCCAGTAACTCGGCGATGTCGATGATCGCCTCCTCGCCGTCACCCAAGAGAATAGCATCAAAAAAGTCGGCCACCGGCTCGGGATTGAGAGAACATGCCCCTCCGCCCAGAAGCAGCGGAAACGAACTGTCTCTGTCGCGGGAGTAAAGGGGGATCTGGGCCAGGTCGAGGACTGTCAGGATATTGGTATAGCAGAGCTCGTAGGGCAGGGTGATACCCAGTACATCAAAATCGGTGAGCGGATGGGCCGATTCAAGGCTGGTCAAAACTGATTTTTTCTGGCGCAGTATTTTTTCCAGATCGATATCCGGGCAATAGCATCTGTCGGCCAGAAAATCTTCTTTGTCGTTTAATAAGTGGTAAAGAATCTGAAGCCCCTGATGCGACATGCCTATCTCGTAAAGATCGGGAAAAATCAGGGCAAAACGGATTTGGGCCGATTGCCAGTCCTTGGCGACGGCGTTGTATTCGTGGCCAATGTATCGGCCGGGGCGTGCGATAGAAGAGAGTATTGTTCGATCTGTCATGAGAAATCCATAGAAAATTACCAGAGAGGAATCTGTGATTAGGTATCGTTGTTGGTATTGCCACTACTGTGGCATTGAAAATTGTAGCTATATTCTTTGACACTCAGCCCCGGAATTGGCTGAGTGTCAGCTCAAATGAGCTGGTGCAAGAAAAACCGTGAAATGTATCAGGGCATGTACTGCCGCGTGTAACCAGGTGGGGGGCGCAGTTGGTAGGTCTTCTTTTCCTCGCTGAGAATAACGTTATCCAGGGTAATGTGTATTTCTGTGCCGTACTCAAGTCCGGCGATGTTTATCTCGAGAGGCTGGTTGCAGGTATCAGCGGGCATCCTTTTGCCATAGGTGATCTCGGCTATCTTTTTCCCCTTGCCGTCTTCCAGTATATATACCAGAAAGATCTCCTTTTCACGGTCAAAAAGCAGATGTGAGACTCCCGCCTGTTGTTTGTTCTGAAATGTAAGCCATACACCTCGAGCATCTCGATCATTGCGGATATCGGTGATCGACCGGCCGGACTGTTCGATCCTTCCGGTGAGCAAGGAGCCCCAGTCGCTTTTCAGAAAAGGGCTCGGAATATCATTGCGGAGGCCGAATGAGGAGAGTTTTTCTGTAAGATACTGTTTTGTTAACGTGTTAATGGCCTGGAAAGAATCATTATTTCCGGCGATGACCAGCACCGGTTGGCCGAATGGATTGATCACCACAAATTTATACGAAGAGGGCATAGAAAACTGGAGAAATCCTTCCACTGCTTTTTTCCCCAGCGGACTCTGATAAAAAAGAACCAGATCACCTTCTATCGTCCTGCCGCAGGCTGCATCTCGAGCCGCGAGCGCATCAACCTGATGAGCGATCGTGTCCGCCTCCGTGCCTTTCAGTGGATCGGTCCATGGCGAAGAGGCGCATCCGGCAAGAAAAAATGCGGCAAACAGAAAGAGCAGAGTGTGCCGGATATGAAGATGTAGAGGCTTATCGTTTTTCCAGAGCATTGATTTTTTGTTTGATATCGGCTTTATCTTTTTCATCTTTAAACAACTGATAGGCCTTTTTATAGACCTTCAAGGCCTCTGGAAATCTCTGCAGAGAACGGTATACATCGCCCAGATGCTCGTAGATATGCGGGTCATCCGGAATCATTTTTAACGAACGTTCGAGTGCTCGTACCGCCTGCTTAAAATTACCAAGGCGGTAGTAGGCCCAGCCCAGGCTGTCAATAATAAAGCCGTTGTTCGGTTTAAGCGCATCCGCGCGTAAGATATATTCGAGCGCTTTTTCAAGATGAATATTCTTGTCGGCCCAGGTATAGCCGATATAGTTCAGTGCTTCGGCATGATCCGGCTGCAGTTCCAGTACTTTTTCCATCATTTCCACCGCCTGGTCGGACATGCCGTTTTTTTCCAGGATCAGGCCATATTCAAAAAGCAGTTGCTGATTGTCCGGATAAAGATCGACCGCCGTTTCCATTAAAGTCATGGCCGCCTGGTTGTCTCCTTTTGCTTGATAAAGCGAAGACAAAAGAGCGAAGAACAGCGGGCTTCTGCCGATTTCCGTTTCGGTGTGTTTTTTCAGCAGCGTTATCGCTTCATCTATGTTGCCCTGTTTCTGGTAGATTCGAGTCTGCAGGTACACCGCCTCTTCAAGGTTGTCGCTTTCAGGATCAATGTGGGTGAGTTGGGCGAGACTAGCGGCATAGTCTTCTTCTTGATAGGCGAGCAAAGCGAGCATATATCGGGCTTCGGAACTGTTGGATTCCTTCACGAGACTGGTAAGGATTTTCCTGGCCTGAACGACTTCTTTTTTGCGCAGCAGCAGTTTGGCAATAATGAGATCGATATTGGCCTTGTTTTTCGTATAGAGGCGAATAGTATACAGGTCCCTCAGAGCCTCATCCTCGCGTTTAAGATCGACCAGGGCCTGAATACGACTGAGCCCCGCCCGTTCATCATATGCGTCATCGTCGGTTATCGTCGTATAAATGCGCAGGGCATCGCTGAACATCTCGTGATTGACGTAGAGATAGCCAATTTCATAGGCGAGATCTTTTGACCAGTTCATATCGAGGGCTTTTTCGTATTCCCCTGCCGCTTCGGAAAATTTTCCCATTTGCTTGAGCAATCTCGCATAAGAAAGGTGGGTAAAATAGGAATCGACGTCATTTTTCAATAACTTTTGGAAAATTTCTTCCGCTTTCTGGTAGTCTCCAGAATGCGTGTAGAGCAGGGCCAGACGTAAATGGACACCTTCATTGTTGGGATCTCTTTCAAGCACTTTGTTATACTGGTCAATAGCCTCTTCGACCTTTTCCTGCTGGATATACAGACTAGCCAGCAAGAGCCGGTACGTAGTATTGTCAGGGTTGTTGATAATAGCCTGAGCCAGCCATTCCGTAGCTTTGTCAAAATCACCCATTTTGAGCAGGAGCACGGGAACTTTTTCTTTCACATATTCTGCATCCTGGTCGCAGATCAAAGCTTTTTCATAGGCTTCAAGAGCTTCCGAATACTGTTCGTCGAACTCGGCGTGGGTGCCCCAGAGAAAATAGAAATAAGCGCAGGCAAGATCGGCTGGTTCTTTTTCTTCCGATTGTGACGGCGCAGTTGCTGGCGTAGGCTGGGGCAAAGCCGGCTGTTTGATGGCACAGGAGACGAAAAAAATACAGCAGCTGACGACGAGTAAAAGGTGAGAGCGATGGGTCATGGTTTAAACCTGAGCTGCTGAAAATGCGGGAAGGAGCGGGGTGACGTAGTTGAGCACCTGTCGGTACACCTCTTCGATCGATCCACTCGCATCGATAGGCTGGATGTACGTTCGTTTAATCGACGCAAATATGGTCGCCACCTGGTTGAGACTGTCTTTCTGTTCAAAATCATTGAGTTGTTCACCCCGGCCGGAGGTAATTCTGTTCAATCCGGTATCGAGGGGAGCCTGGAAAAGCAGGGCCAGATCGGGATCGGGGGCAAACTGGTTCCTGCGCAGGATTTCCTCCGGATCAAATCCCCTGGCACCCTGATACGCCGCGGTTGACAGAAAATAGCGATCGCAGAGGATTATTTTGCCTTGGGCCAGAGCAGGAGCTAGAAGTTGCTGCACGTGTTCTCGCCGATCGGCCAGAAACAGCTCGAGTTCTTCATCCCGACTGTAGGTGTTGCGGTGCATATAAAGTGATCGTATTTCCTGACCGTATTGTCCTTCGGTTGGTTCACGGGTTGCAATAACCGGATATCCTCGGTCCTGCAAATACCGGTTGAGCAGGTGCACCTGGGTCGATTTGCCGGTGCCGTCCGTGCCCTCGAATACGATCAAGAGTCCTTTTCTTACCACGTCGGTCGTCATGTTTGACTTACCTGCTCTATGGCGCGGTTACGGCTTATGAGCGCGGCCAGTTTGATCGCTTCCTCCAGGCTTCGATGGCTGGCCAGACCTTTGCCGGCAATATCGTAGGCTGTGCCGTGATCGACAGAAGTACGGACTATAGGCAGACCGAGAGTAATATTGACGCCATCATCGAAATGGAGGAGTTTAAACGGAATAAGGCCCTGATCGTGATACATGCAGACCACCGCATCGAATGCACCTGAAGCTGTCTTGAAAAAAATCGTGTCCGGCGGATAAGGACCGGTAACACCGATATGCTCTTTTTGAGCCTGTTCAATGGCGGGACCAATTATCTGTTCTTCTTCGCTGCCGAAAAGTCTGTTCTCGCCGCCATGGGGGTTGAGTCCGGCAACGGCGATCTGTGGATCGCGGATACCAAAATCGACCGTCAAGGCCTGATGGGTAATGCGGATCATGTGGGAGACAGCTTGAATGGTGAGACGATCGGCCACCTCTCGGAGTGGACAGTGAATGGTGACCAGCGTGACCCGCAGTCTGCTGCCGGCCATCATCATCGCAAAAGAGGAGGTTTGGGTTAGACTCGCCAGCATTTCCGTGTGGCCTGGGAAATGATATCCGGCATCATTGAGAGAGCTCTTGGATATGGGACAGGTGGTAATTCCGTCGATTACACCCTGTTGGGCAAGTTTGACCCCTGCCTCGATGTAATGGGCCATGGCGGTGCCGGTGGCTTTGCTGGGACGTCCCCACTCGATATCTTCCGGGACAAGCGAAGAGAGCTGTACAACCGGGATACAGTTGCCGCCTGGCGCAGCAGGCAGGGGAGTGCCGGGCGTCCACTCGACGCAGGGCGCCGGAAGCTTCAGCTTTTCTCCACATTTTTCCAGAACACGTCTGTCTCCGAGAACCACTGGCTGGATATTGGAGAAAGCGGACTTGCCGGCAAAAGAGCGAAGTATGATTTCAGGGCCTATCCCGGCGGGACAACCCATGGTAATTCCTATTATTGTCATAACTGACATTGTACCGTGAAAAAACGAATATGCATAGAGAGGATGATCATCATCTATCCGAAAGTACCAGACTGCTCCTGCCCATATGGTAATCAGCCATTGATTATTCGCAAAGATCAAATGCGTTGTTGATATGCTCTATCTGATAATTTGCCGGGTCGAAACCAAGAACGGAGATAACATCAAATCGTGCCGGTATATCAAGGAGCTTCTTCTCTGTCAGGTACCACTGGGCGGCTCGACTAATCTGCCTTTGTTTTCTTGGTGTAACGGATTCGGCAGGAAACCCGTACTTCAGATTGGACCTTGTTTTCACTTCAATAAAAACGAGAACCGAATCATCTTTGGCGATAATATCAATTTCACCGACTTTGCAGCGATAATTTACGACGACTATCGTGTATCCCTTTTTTTTCAGGTATTCAGCGACTGTCTCCTCACCGATTTTGCCCAGACGCTGCCGACGATTCAACATATTCTCTGACTCCTTTGAACGTTTTGCGATGAATCGGGCAGATCCCATTTTTTTGAATGGCCAGTCGGTGTTCCCGGGTGGGGTACCCTTTATTCTTGTGGAAATTGTATGCTGAGTAGCGCTGGTGGTATTCGACCATAATACGGTCCCGCTCGACTTTGGCAAGAATACTTGCTGCGGCAATAGAACTGCTTCTCGATTCACCTTTTATCAGCGGAGCCTGGGGTGTATTCAGCGGTAGCGTAAAGGTGCCGTCGATCAGGATGAAATCAGGAAAAGGACCCGTCAGGTTTTCCACCGATCTTTTCATCGCCAGCAACGAGGCCTGAAGAATATTGATCTCGTCTATTCTCTGTTCCGATACAATACCAATACCGAAAGAGACACCAAGATCATAAAGGCGGGTTTTCAGTTCAACTCTTTTGCGATGGGTCAGGATTTTTGAATCGACAAACCGGGAATGGTCGCATTCTGAGGGTAAAACAACGCAGGCGGCAACAACGGGTCCTGCCAACGGTCCGCGTCCGGCTTCGTCACAACCGGCCACACACAAAAAGCCCTTTGCATGGAGAAATCGCTCGAGACTGTAGTTATCCGAGCTGGTGCTCAATTTGGGCAAAATTGTGTGCATCATTGAGGCAGTAAATGAGTTCTGCCGACATTCGGTTCCGACTGCAGGCAAGGAGCCGGGTCAGAACCGAATGCATTGTTCTCTGTGTTGTTAACGCGGCAGGTTGCGTTCACGAATACGTGCAGCTTTACCTGTCAGGTTACGCAGGTAGTAAAGACGTGAACGGCGAACACGACCTCGAGTGACTACTTCAATTTTCTCGACACGAGGATTGTGATACGCAAAAGTCTTTTCTACGCCGACACCGTGGGAAATTTTCCGCACAGTGTAACTGGCGTCCATGGTGCCGCGCTTACGCTTGATAACCACACCCTGAAACATCTGGACTCTTTCTTTGCCACCTTCAATGATGCGGATATGTACTTTAACGGTATCACCGGGACGAAAGTCGGGATGGTCCTGGCGCATTTGTTCCTGGTTGATTCTGTCAATAATTGTGCTCATAGCGTCTTCTATAGGTTGAAGTATATTGAGGTATGAATCCTCTTGAAAAGTTAATACGATTGTTAAAAATACTTTTTCATATTCTCAAGATCCGAGCAGTCTGTCAATGATGATTGACACAGCTGACCGAACCGAAAGATGATTGTATTGCGTTCCGCCCCTGATGGGGGGGAGAGTGGCATCGGTTTGCCCGCGCAATGCCGGGGCCAGACCATGGGCCGTGCCAAAAACCAGTAAAACCGGTTCTTCCTGAACAATTTTTTGGCGAAGATCATCATAGCCGAGACTGTTGTCGCCCAACACGGCACTGGTTGCAACAATCATCGGTCGTCGACCATACTGCCGGGTGAGATCTGTGACCACCTCCTCCAGCGATGCAACAAGCCGAACTATGCTCAGCGCTTCCTTTCTGGCCGGATTGTACGCTGCACCATGCCCTGTCTGCCAGTGTGCCAGCAATTCCCTGACCAGCTGCTGCTGATCCTGGTACGGGGTGGCTATAAAATAATTAGCAATTCCGTAGGTTTTCGCCGTCCTGGCTATGTCATGTATATCGAGATTCGTTACCGCCGAACCTATTATCTCGCCTCTTTTATTGACCACCGGGTGGTGTATTAGGGCGATATTTACACAAGGCAGACCCGGACATGTCATCTCATTCTCGATTACTCTGAATTTTTTTGTACAAGCCGCAAAAGATTGTACTTGTGCAGCAGTGACATCTCATCTGCGCTGAATGTTTCTTTTTTGAGCAAATCGGGCCGTCGTTCCAGTGTCCGTTTGACGGAAGCGATAAACCGATATGTCTCAATTGCCGCATGGTTGCCGGATACCAGCTCTGTCGGAACCTGATGCCCTTGAAATTCCTGTGGCCTGGTGTACTGAGGGTGTTTCAGCAGATTTCTGCTAAAGGTATCTTTGGCCGCCGATTCGGCACAACCGAGAACACCCGGCAGCAGACGGGTAATCGAATCGATAATTACCATTGCCGCCAGCTCACCGCCGGTGAGAATAAAATCACCGATGGAAATTTCATCATCCACATACTGCTCGCGAAACCGTTCGTCAACCCCTTCGTAACGTCCACATACCAGCACCAGATGGGCTTCTTTCGCCAACTCTTCGGCGACCGTCTGGTTATACCTGCGACCTTGCGGACTAAGCAGGATTACCTTCGGTTTCGGCCCGATAGTATATCTGCTCACAACTGCCGCAGCCAGTGGTTCCGCTTTCATCACCATGCCTTCGCCGCCGCCAAAGGGGCGATCATCGGTCATTGCGTGCGGGCCCTCTGCAAAATCGCGGAGATTGATAATTTCGATATCGATTAGGTTTTTCAACCGGGCCCGTCGGATAATTCCTTCCTGCAGAGGAGAATCGAGAAGGTCGGGAAAAATTGTTACAATATCAAAAATCATGCAGCGACTTTATACGGTACTTACATCCTTTATGGGGGTACTGAACAGAGTCCCGGCTTGTATCCCATTTACCGCTGTTACAGTGAGTCATTGTGATCATCGGTAAGATCCAGTAACCCCGGTGGCGGGTTGACAATCAATTGTTCGTCTGTCACTTTGACAATGATACTTTTTATAACCGGGATCAGGATTTCCCTGTTTCCCGATTGAACGACCAAAATATCCTGCGCACCGTTGTTGAAGAGACTTGTAATTCGGCCAATGGTCGCTCCGCTCTGATTCACAACCAGTTTGCCTTCGTATTGGTACCAGTAATATTCGCCTTCGCCTGTCTCCGGTAGAAGACTTTTAGCGAGGAGAACACCCCTCCCTTCTATTTTTTCCGCAAGCTCCCGACTCTTGATCGAAGCAAGTCGGACAACAACGGTCTTCCCCTGGGTTCTGAATTTTTCCACAGCCAGAGGCTTAGAAAGATTGCCGGCGGTATCTACCAGAACAATCTCTTTGTAGCCTGAAAAGTTTTCAGGCTGCCCCGAGAAGGAGAAAATTTTTACGTCACCAGCTAAGCCGTGCGCTCTGGTCACTTTGCCCAGAAGTACATACTTATCTGCAGAGTAAGGAAAAATTTCGGTCATTGCACCAATTGCCTTTCTGATACGACGGGCAAATTCCGTTTATTCCACAATCTCAAGTCGTGATCGCTTGTCAACTTTTGCCGCAGAGGCCGCCAGTAAGGATCGCAATGCCCTCGCTGTTCGTCCCTGTTTGCCAATAACCTTGCCTAAATCTTCCGAAGCTACAGCCAGTTCCAGGGTCACATTGTTTTCTTCATCAGTTCGTGTGACCCTGACGGCATCCGGTTGATCGACAAGGGATCTGGCGATAACGGCTATCAGCTCTTCCATCACTGCTGGGCGACAACCGGAGCTTTCTTGAGCAGACTCTTGACGGTTGTAGTCGGCAGGGCACCTCGGCCAAGCCATTGCTGGAGCTTATCGTTATTGATAGTAATAGCCGCAGGATCCTGAAGCGGATCATAGGTGCCAATGACATCAAGAAATTTTCCGTCACGCTTGCTTTCACTGTCGGCGACAATAATACGATAGAAAGGTTTTTTCTTTCTGCCAAATCGGGTTAATCGAATACGTACTGCCATTCCGGTATATCCTCCGGTTAATTGTGTATGTTGTTACAATGTGTTCTCTAATATACTTTCTTAGAGAGTATCTATCTTCTTTTCATGCCTTTGGGCATCTTTCTTCGCTTCACGCCGGTAATCGCACCCGGTTTGCCACGAAATTTTTTCATCATCTTCAACATTTCCGAGTAACTTTTGATAACTCGGTTGACATCACCGATGGTCGTTCCGGAGCCGGCAGCGATACGGGTCCTTCTGCTGGTATTGATGATCTGATGATTTTGTCTTTCTTTCCTGGTCATGGACCGGATGATGGCCTCTGTCTTGACCAGTTCTTTCTCGTCAGGTTTAGGGGCATCTTTCAACTGTCTGAGCTTATTGATACCAGGTACCATGTCGAGGATCTGTTCAAGTGATCCCATCTTCTTGATCTGCTGGATCTGATCAAGGAAATCTTCCAAGGTGAACTGGTTTTTTCGTAACTTGTCAGCGAGCTTGTCGGCTTCTTTTTTATCGACAACTGCTTCAGCCTTTTCTATGAGGCTGAGAATGTCGCCCATACCGAGAATACGGGAAGCCACCCTTTCCGGGTGAAAGACCTCAAGGTCCTCCAGTCCTTCACCTACACCGACAAATTTTATCGGTTTTCCGGTGATGTTTTTAATAGAAAGCGCCGCACCGCCTCGGGCGTCGCCTTCCATTTTGGTGAGAACGATACCGGTTATTTCAAGGTCGGTGTTGAACTTATCAGCAACGGTTACGGCATCCTGGCCGGTCATGGAGTCGGCCACAAACAGGATTTCCGAGAGAGGCACAGCTGCCTGGATCTGCTGCAGTTCGCCCATCAGGGTTTCATCAACATGCAGGCGGCCGGCAGTATCGATAATCACCGTATCGTAATTATGTGCTGCTGCCTCGTTCATTGCCTGACGACAGATGTCGACTGGTTGCACATCGGCAGTGGACGGATGCACCGGCACACCAAGCCTGGCACCAAGCACCTGAAGTTGTTCGATGGCAGCAGGGCGGTAAATGTCGGCCGGAACCAGGTATGGTTTGCGCCCTTTATCTTTTAAAAATTTAGCCAGCTTGGCGGAGGTGGTGGTCTTACCCGAGCCCTGGAGGCCAGCCATCATAATAACAACAGGCTGCCTGCCGTCCAGCTTTATCTGCTCCGTGTCGCCGCCAAGAAGAGTGACCAGTTCCTCATGGACAATTTTAATGATCTGCTGGCCCGGCGAAAGACTTTTCCCGACTTCCCGGCCTATGGCTTTTTCTGTAACAGTTGCAACAAATTCTTTAGCGACCTTGAAGTTGACATCGGCTTCCAGCAGTGCGGTGCGTACTTCACGCATTGCCTCATCAATGTTCTCTTCAGAGAGTTTGCCATGGCCGCGAAGTTTTTTAAATACCCCTTCCAGCCTGTCTGTTAAGTTTTCAAACATAGTCGTTTATCGCTGCGCAATGAGCGCATCTATTCTTATTCCGGGTGCCGGCTCGTCATGAATGTCTGTAACGCCGCCACAAAGAATATTATTCCTGCGAATGGTGGTGGATATGGCTGGCGTCAATTATTTTAAAATCAAAAGAGAAGAAAAATACTTGGTATTTAGATGGATGTCAAGACAGGAACGCGGTGTACCTGAAAAAATGGTTCGATATCTGCCCTTTGGTCTCGTTGCGCTTTTCTGTAGCCTGCTATTTCTCCCTGGCAAAATCCTTCCTTTTCTCTACGTCTTGTCCCTTGTCGAAAGGTGTCATATGTTTATAGCATTATACTCACATTTAATTATGAGGAATCATATGACTAACGCAGTGGAGTGCAGGCTGGAAGAACATCGCATAAATGTTGAGCCTTTTTTCCTGCCCAGGGCAAATGAAATCGAAATTGGTCTGGCGGCGAGTGTGAACCGTCTTCCCTTGTTGTTAAAAGGGCCAACTGGTTGTGGTAAAACCAGATTCATGCAGTACCTGGCCTGGCGACTTAACCGGCCGCTGATCACCGTTTCCTGTCACGACGATCTTTCTACTTCCGATCTCGTCGGTCGATATTTAGTTAAAAAAAATGAGGCGTTCTGGCAGGATGGGCCACTTACTCTGGCGGTTCGCGCCGGGGCAATCTGCTATCTGGATGAGATTGTTGAAGCACGGAAAGACACTACCGTCGTGATTCATCCGTTAACTGACGATCGACGAGAGTTACCGGTTGAAAAACTTGGCAAGCTCTACGCCGCTCCACCGGAGTTCATGCTTGCTGTTTCCTATAACCCCGGATATCAAAGTGTATTGAAGGATCTTAAACCTTCTACCCGGCAACGGTTTGTCTCACTCAGTTTTGACTATCCCCCGGCGGACCTGGAAAAACTGATTGTCATGCGGGAAAGTGGCATTGATGAAAAAAATGCGATCCAGATGGTGAAGCTGGCTACAATGACCAGAAGTCTCAAAGAATCTGGACTTGCCGAGGGCGCTTCAACCAGATTGATTATCCAGACGGTCATGTTAATTAAAGCCGGTATCGATACAGTGAGCGCCTGCAGGTCCGGAATGATCGAAAGTCTGACTGACGACCCCGAGTTGCTGGCCGCCATGGACGAAATGATTTTTTCTCTTTTCTAGTAAAATTGTATGAAACTCTCCGAACAGAAAAAGAGATTTTTTGCCTCAGTGTTGCCGTCCCGGCCGGATGTCTGGGAGGTTGATGAGATTTTCGATCAGCTGGCCGAGTTGGACGAAGCGACCGCAGAAGAGATATTAATGCAAGTCGGAGCGATATGGCCGGTCAGTCATAGCCTGTGTTTTGCCTACTTAACGCATGCCGCACAAGCGTTGTCTGCAGAGGTTTTTTCAACCGAGTTGCTCGGTGAGTGGGTCAGACAGATTCTTGGATTGTATGAAAGTAAAGGCTTGCTTGGGGCGCGGCAGTTCATGGCCGATATCGACAAGTTTTTTCTTGGTCCGATGCGGGGGGAAGCGGGAGTGGCTTTTGCGGACATTTCCACCAGAATGGTCCATTATCTACGAGGAATCTCTGGCCGATCTTTCAATTTCGAAGAGGCACAGCTGCCGTCAACTGATACGAGGACAATTTATTTACCGGGGAGTCTGGAAATTTTTCCAAGCCTGGAAAATAATGTTTTCTTCTATAAATTTCTGATCAGTCTGCAGTGGGGGCATGTCGAATCCAGAATTTTTTCTGAGATGTCTGTTTCGACCAGCGTGCCGCAACCATTCTTGGGACGGTATCCGGATGGGAATCTGGCCGCTGATCTCTTTTCGGTGTTGCAGTTTATTCAGGTCTTTCGATACTTTGAATCTGAATTGCCGGGACTCGTCCGGCGGGGCCGGGAGCTCTGTATCGAATTAATAGGTAAAATATCCGTCGGGGGTACAGCGAGGCAGAGATGTGTTGCCTTGCAGCGTCTTTTACTGCAGGGAATCAGTCACAGAAAAGATATGCATGACGCATCCGCAAAAGAGTTTAAACTTCCCGGAAAGCTGTTTGCCGATATACTGGATATACCTGTTCTGCAGGGATTACCAAAAATCTATGCAATGTTTTCCGGTTTATCGGGAACCTACACGCTTGGACCTGCAGCTTTGTTTCTCGGGGAATTTGATTTTTCCAGAGCCGGGGAAGCGATCAGGCTGCGCCGGGAGGAAGACAAATCACAATTTGTAGCGATGTTCGCTGGCTTGCTCGACCAGCAGGCTGCACGAAAAGACGAAGAGGGCGAGGGCGGCAATGTACCTGATAGTTTGCAGCAAAGCCTTTTGTTGATTGGGAAGCAGCGGAACGAACCTGAATCACCCAGCAATAATCCTATCCTCCTTGATAATGAGGGTCTTGAAGTACCTGAAGAACTGGCGGCGCTGATAAAAGCGATCGAAGACGACCTGGGAGCCCTTCCCGAAGCCTATGTCCAGGCTGCAGCAGGGCAGGCCGGAAGGGGCGTGAACAGGCAGGAGGTTGAGAGTCTTGAAGAAATAACCGACAGCGTTGCCCCGGCTCATGTCCATAGCTACGATGAATGGGATTACCGGCGGGCCGGTTATCGTGCCGGTTGGTGTTCTTTGACAGAAAAAACGCTTCCTGCGGTCCGATCTGGTTTTGTTGCACAAACGCTTCGAAAATATCAGCCGCAATTGCATAAATTGCGGCGTCAGTTCGAAATGTTACGGACCCGGTACCGCTATGTCCGAAGGCGTCGGCATGGTGACGAAATTGATCTCGATGCCCATATTGAAGCGCTGTGTGATACCCGGGCAGGAATTGCACCATCGGATCGTCTTTTTATCCAGCTCTTAAAAGATGAGAGGGATATTGCCGCCATGTTTCTGGTCGATATGTCCAACTCGACTGAAGGGTGGGTGGGAGTTGCGATAAAGGAGGCTCTTGTTCTTCTTGCCGATGCACTTGAAGTGGTCGGGGATCGCTATGCAATTTATGGTTTTTCCGGCATGAGGCGCTCACGAAGTGAGCTTTTTCACGTCAAGCACCTTGACGAACCGTATGGGGCCGAAGTGCAGGGGAG
>JBBRDD010000002.1:0-76904 GCA_038204235.1 Desulfobulbales bacterium | reverse complement strand
TTCTACTCCGTGGTGCATAATTATGGGGTGGCCATAATTCTGGTCACCGTGCTGTTCAAGGCAGTTTTTTGGCCGATTTCGCAAAAAGGTATGAAATCGATGAAAAACATGCAGAAACTGCAGCCGAAAATGGTCAAGATTAAGGAGAAATACAAAAGCGATCCGACCAAGATGAACCAGGAGGTGATGAGCCTCTACAATACCTACAAGGTCAATCCGCTGGGCGGTTGTCTGCCGATGGTGCTGCAGATCCCGGTATTTTTTTCGCTGTATAAGGTGCTCTTACAAAGTATTGAATTGCGTCATGCGCCCTTTATGTTGTGGATCACCGATCTGTCGGCCCCGGATCGTTTATACCTTGGCTTTGACCTGCCCTATCTCGGCGGCTTGCCGGTATTGACCCTGCTAATGGGCGCGTCGATGTTTTTCCAGCAAAAACTCTCGCCCACCACCGCTGATCCGACCCAGGCGAAGATTATGATGTTTCTGCCGGTGGTCTTCACCTTTATGTTTCTCAATTTTGCCTCCGGCTTGGTCTTGTACTGGTTTATCAACAACCTTCTGTCCATCTTGCAACAGGTGTTGATTAATCGAGACAGCAAAAAAACCGTCGCCTCATCGACTGCTCCCTGATAAAGGTAGCATGGCTATGCATACAGCAGCTTAATCCACCACCTTTGGTGATTGGGATACATTTGAAGAAGGTAATTCAATGTCTTTAGAAAAAAAAGATTTTTACGGCAAAGAAGTTGCGCTGGCAATCAAAAATGCTTGTGATACTCTAGGAGTCGCCCAAGAAAAACTTGAGATTGAAGTTGTAGAAACTGGCACTACAGGCATATTTGGTCTTATTCGTAAAAAAGCGCATATCCGCGTGCTGGTAAAACCTGACAATGAAGAGACTGATGTCTTTGCCGTCGAGAACTTCCTCAGTACCGATTCGGAAATCGACAGGAAGCCAGAACCGATTAAACCCGCACCGGTAAAGCCTGAAAAAGTGAAGCATGCAGCTGTAAAACCAGTCAAGGTAAAATCTCAGCCTGCAGTCGATACGAAAGATGCGGAAGTGGTAAGCGATCAGGATCAGGGTCAGGATACCATCGATGATGATGACGATGATATGCCAATGGCAAAAGACACTGGTGTTGAGGTGAGTCCGGAAAGTCTTGAAATTGTCAAAACGGAAATTCTGCAGCTTGTCGAGTTGATGGGATTTCCCGCGACTGTTGTAATGGAAACCGTTGGTCAGTCGGTGACGTGTACGCTTCGCGGTGAATTTGAGGAAAATTTAACCGGGGTGGATGGCAAGGTTCTGGATAGCCTGCAATATATTCTGCGTAAAATAATCAGTCGAAAGGTGCCTGAAAGACTGCGAATCTCCCTTAATGTCGGTGATTTTCGGGAAAAGAGGCTCGATGATTTAAAGGTCAGAGCTGTCGAACTGGCGGCGCAGGTAAAAGAAGACGGCAAAACCCAGGTGCTTCCGGCTCTGAACCCTTCCGAGCGACGGGTCATCCATATGATTCTTCAGGAAGATAATGATATCCGCAGCCGTTCGGTCGGTGACGGACTGTTTAAAAAAATTCTTATCTATAAACCCGGAAAAGGCAATAAACCGACTGGCCGAAAACGTCCCCCGGCTAAAGGGCGGCAAAACAAATCCGGGCCCAAAAAAGACAGCAACAACTGATTGCTGTCTCAGGTATTCTTGCATGAACAGCATCTCCCGGCAAGAGACAATAGCCGCCATATCAACCCCCCCGGGGGCAGGCGGCATCGGCATCATCCGTATCAGTGGCAGTCAAGCCCTTCCCCTGCTCAAAAACATTTTCCAACCAAAGAAGACATCCTGCAGCTTTCGCAGCCACCAGCTTTACTATGGGCATATTCGACAGTCGGAAGACGGGAAAATTCTTGATGAAGTCCTTGCCGTCTATATGGCCGCTCCCCATACCTATACTCGGGAGGATGTCGTGGAGATACACTGCCACGGCAGTTTTCTGGTACTGCAGAATGTCCTTGAGCTGATCCTCTCCTGTGGAGCTGTTCTTGCTGCACCAGGTGAATTTACCAAAAGGGCCTTTCTCAACGGACGAATCGATCTTACCCAGGCCGAAGCGGTAATCGATGTGCTGTCAGCCAAAACCCGAAAAGGGGTTGATCTCGCCCAGGAGCAACTGTCCGGTGCCTTATATAACAAAATTGATCCGATCCGCCAAAGTCTCGTCCGGATGCGTGCGGTTATAGAGGTTGCCATTGATTTTCCCGACGAGGAAGTGGAGATAATCGATCACAGTGCTCTGCTTGATCAACTTGAAAGCGAAGTAGCACAACCACTCACGAGCCTTCTGCAGAGTGCCGATCGGGGTCGATTGTACCGGGAGGGAATTTCTCTGGTCATCGCCGGTCTGCCCAATGTCGGCAAATCAAGTCTGCTCAATACTATTTTACAAGAAGAGCGGGCCCTGGTCACTGCTATTCCAGGAACAACCCGGGATTCGATAGAAGAAATTGTAGATATTTACGGGATGCCGGTTCGCATCATCGATACTGCGGGCATTCGAGATGATGCCGGGGAAGTAGAAGAACTCGGTATACAGCGGGCGAGAGATCTTATTAATAAAGCCGATTTAATCCTTTTCATGCTTGATGGCTCTCGGGAGTTGACCGACGCTGATCGTAAACTGTACGCTCAGGTAAAACATAAGCCATTATTGGCGGTACTGAATAAAATCGATTTCTGCGAAGGCAGTCTCCCCGATCTTTCATGGCTCCCTGATCTTGGCCGATGCGTAAAAATTTCCGCCAGAGAACAGATCGGCATCGACCAGCTGAAGCAGGCTATTTTTGCTCTAATGACTTCCGGAAACGAGCAATGGGAAGAAGGAGGTTGTGCCCCGAATGTTCGCCATAAACACGCTCTTGCAAAAGCGGTAGAGGCCGCTGACCGGATTAAATATTCCTGTGAAACCGGGTTGACCAATGATCTTATCGCCATCGACCTCCAGGAATGCCTCGATTTTCTGGCGGATATTGTAGGTGAGACCACAACAGAGGATATACTCGATGTAATTTTTGAACAGTTCTGCCTTGGGAAATAACCGGCGCAGCAAAAAAAATATCTCATTTGTAGTCGGGTGCAACGACGATCTTCTGCTCAGCTTTTTTTCCACTGTTGTAATAGTATCTCAGCATCCTTGCGATCGGCAAATTCACTCTCACTTGTCAATACTTTCTCAAGCGATTCAATGGCTTCCATTTTTTGACCGTTACCGTAAAGGGCTAACGCCAGGTGGTATTGGATGACGGGATTATCTGGTCTTGTCTCCAGAGCCTGACTGAATTGAGAGATAGCCAGCGAATATGATTTGCGTTTATAGTGCACCCAGCCCAGAGTATCGGCAATTTCCGGCTGCTCGGGAAGAGCTTGTTTAGCCTGCATCGCCAGTCGCAGGGCTTCGCCCAGATCTGATCCATCCTCTGAGGCAAGCAGCCAGGCCAGGTTATTAGAAGCGGCTGGCAGATTCGGCTGGAGCTCCAGAGCTCTGGTATATTCTTTTTTAGCCTTGTCTACTGCACCCTGAACTTCATAAGCAGTTGCCAGGCCCATAATTCCGGCAATGGCGTCGGGCTTTTTATTCAGTAAATCCTCATACTGCGCAATGGTCGCATCGATCTTGCCCAGATGGCTTAAAAGCCGTGCGGCGAGGACATATCCCTGTGGATTGTCGGGGGCCAGCTCCTGAACTTTCTGGTAGGCATGCAGGGCTTCTTCAGACTGTTTATTTTTCGTTAAAAGCTCACCAAGTAACAGATAGTGACCGGCTGTGCCGCTTTTGGCAATCTGCGCCTTAACAAAACTGATTCTTCCGGGTATGTCTTTTTCGAAGGTCAGTGCAGTCAGAAAGTCGAGGGCCCTGGAGTTGTCGGGAGCCAACACCAGCACGTCGGTAAAGGTCTGTCTGGCTTTTTCTTTGTTATCCAGGCCAAGATAGGCGACGGCAAGACTCCCCAGCAGCTCAGCATCGCCGGCAACTGCTTCCTTGTTTAAGTTCTCTATAAATTCAATTACTCTAGCGTATTCTTTCGCCTGGACTAGTGCTTTGGCAAGAATTTTCACTGCGATGGAATTACGCCCATTGATACGAACAGCGAGAGCTGCCTCTTTTTCCGCTTCGATGTTATTACCCTGAATCAGGTAGATCTGCGCTGCGAGTGCATGGTAGCGATCATTTGCCGGGTCATTTTGCAGGGCCTGGTCGATAGATTTTTGGGCCAGTTCCGCCTGGTCGAGTCGTAGCTGGGTGAGTGCAGTATAATAGAAGAGATCAGGCCATTTAGGATAATCCGTCAAGAGCGGGGTAATAATCTGCATCGCTTCATTGTTTTTACCGTCCCTGATAAGAAAACGAGCTTTGATCAGGTTTGCTCCCCCGTTGGCAGGATTGGTTTTTAAAACACTCTCCATGATTGAATGGGCCTGGTCAAAATTTTGCAAATCAAAACTCAGCTCGGCAAGTTCTACCTTGAGTTGCAAATCATTCGGGAAATTAGCAAGTGCCGCTGTCAGTGTTTTTTCAGCTTTCTCGAATTGCTGGTGTTTTGAATAAAAGTTCGCCAGCATCAGTCTGGACGGGATAGATTTTTTGTCAATTGCAACAATTTTCAGCATTTCTTTCTCTGCTTTGGCTACCTCTCCCTTATGCTGATAGCGGTTGGCAAGGATCATGTGCATCTGAGGATTGTTGGGGAACTTGGGTATCATGGTGTTGAGAAGCTTTTGGATGGCAGGCTCGTCTTTTCTCTGCTCGTAGAACATCAGCATCGTCCGGTAGTTGGCAATATTGTCGGGATTGAGCTGAATGGCCTTCTGGAATAACTTTTCACTTTCTGCCCATTTGTCCTGAGCTATAAAAATACGTCCCTTGATATTATAAAATCGGTCGTTCTCCGGTGTCTGAGCAAGGGCTTTTTCAATCGCTGCTTCGGCTTTGGCAAAATTGCCTTCAATAAGTTCAAGATTAGCCAAAAGAGCCAATCCATCCTGGTAATTGGGGTCGACACTCAAGACCTGTTCGACAAACCTGCGGCTGTCAGTTTTTTTACGGGAAAGGAGGTAAAACTCGGCCACTTTTACCCCGGCGTCAAGATTTTTAGGATCAAGGGATGCAGTTCGCTGCAGTTCTCCGAAGGATGCCTGCGTGTTGCCAGCCTTCAGGTAAAGCAGGCCCAGTTGATACCTGGCGTTGGCAAACTTGGCATCGATTTGAATGGCATTTTTTAGTTCAAGAATTGCTGCTTTATTGTCGTTAATTTTTATGTACTCGAGAGCTCGCAGATAATGTTTTTCTTTTTTTTCGTCGGGAGTTGAACAGCCGGTCAGAGTAGCAAGCAAGAGTATGGTTGAAACTAAAACGACGAAGCGGGTGACAGTCATGGGCAAACCTTGTGAGAAAGTTGGAATAGCTTCTTGATCAAAGAGCATCTAAGGTTAAATGCAGACTCTTTGATGGTGGTAGTTTATCTATAAAGGGAGACTTTTTCTATCGAAAAAATGTATAGATACATGAATTTTTATTTCAAAGAGAAAAAATGGCATCCGCTTATACTGGGGAGTGACAAACAAGTGCGGATATGATTAACTGTTTTCTTGATAGGTTTTTATAATGTTAAATTCTTCATAGTTAGAGGGGGAGCCATGTCGAAATACGTAAATTTTTTACTATTAACCACTATCGCGATGCTTTTCGGCAGCAGTGCAATGGCCGCACAATCCACAATTGATGTACCTGTATCGAAGCAGTTAATGGCCCAAGCCCGCCAGAAAGTTATGGCTCAAGCAAAAACAAACGCGAAAGGAGCAAACGAGTATGTAGTTGGCCCCGGTGACATACTCAGCGTGCAGGTCTATGGTGAAGGAGATATGTCGACAGAAGCACCTGCCGTGGTCAGGAAAGATGTCATGGAGGACAGCCCCCGGACCAGCGTTGGCGGAGTAACCGTCCGTATGGACGGAAAAATATCTCTCAAACACGTTGGGGATGTTGATGCGGTCGGCTTTACTCTCACGCAGCTTGCTGACTATTTGAAAATTATTTTTGCGACGGTTTATGACGATCCGGTTGTGACTGTTGTCCTCGCGCAAAGTAACAGTCAACGATACACAGTTATGGGAAAAGTGGGCAAGCCGGGAATATTTTTCCTTGATTACCCCATTGACCTCGTTCAAGTAATCGCCCGATGCGGTGGCTTCAGTGAATGGGCTAATTCTGAAATTACGGTAGTCAGAAAGGACGCCGGAAATCAACTTTTCAAAGATAATACCTTGCAGTTTGATTACGATGATTTTCTGGCAGGAAAGGAATTAGAAAGAAACATCAAAATAAAAGCCGGTGATATAATCATCGTACATTAACCGGGGTAGGATGCCTGTAATCCAACATTCTACTGGAATTTATCTAAACTGGCTGCCTGATTTTCCTGTTTTTTATGACAGACCTTCGGGGGAAAGATACTCAAATATTTGGAGGCGACGAGACTCAGATGTCTGACACAATAAACTTGAAACCGATTACTGCCCTGGCTGTCACGATCCTACTCGTAGTTCCCGCTGTTTCTTTTAGTCGAGAGAACAGTCTGAGAGGCGGGTTGAGTGTTAGTCTCGATAACGATAACCGGAGTTACGATATTGGCAGTGACGATTATCGACGCCTTGGACTCTCGCCAATGATTGAGTTCAAAAGTCTCAGTGAAAAAGACAGCTATACATTGCGAGCCGTGCCTGGCATCAAATATGATCTTCTTGATTCCGGCTCCGACTGGGACGCCAATCTCAATGTCGCTGCTGAACGGTTCATAACCAAATCATGGCAGCTCGGATTCGCCGATAATTATTTGAAATCTGACTCTCAAAATACTAACAGTACACTCGGGGTCAATCCGGCGACCCCTCCAGATCCGGGTGTTGTTCCTTCAACAGCACCGCAGCTCTCTGAGAATCGTTACAGGACTCGATATTCGCTCAACTCGATGAACCTCTTTTCTAAATATATCTATAGAGAAAACAGCTTATTTCAGTTGGGCTTTGGCTATGACGCCTTGAGAAATGATAACGCGATTCTTAGTGGCGAGGATGACTACGATCGATATACGACCAGCCTGAGGAATGAACATCGATATGATCCGAGATGGCGATCTACTGTGGAATTGCAATATATCCGGGGAAATTTTACACCCACTGAGACAACTGTAACGACCGTGCCGACGATAGCTTCGTCGTCGGGTGATCTCAAAGAATACCGTTTGCTGTTTGAGCTTGATAATCAATCGATTATCCACAACCCGCTATCACTCAGCTACAATTACTCGGATACGCTGTATGATGAAACCGACTTGAATGACACCGCCATTCATCAGATGCGTTTTACCTGGAAAAGGGATTTCTCGCCTCATCTGTACACAAGACTAGGAATAGGTCCGTCCTATGAAAAAACAGAAGGGAGGAGTGCCAATTGGGGCGAAAACGGAATCGCCGAGGTGAATTATACATTGGAGCGTGGCTTTGTTAATTTCAAGATAGAAAAGGCCTATGATGTTGATAATTTCTCCGGTTCCAACGAGGGTGGTGTCGTCGATTCCTGGAATTCGAGTCTTTCAGGGAGTTACCAGTTAAAGCAGGCGCTGAATTTGACCGGATACCTCGCGTATATATACGAGGATCGGCAACAAGCTGTGATATTGCAGAATAGTGGGGCAACTGCTCAGTTGGACACATATCAGGATAAACAGTATATTGCCGGAACAACACTGAACTATAAATTCTGGCAATTTTATAATGCCAGTATTGCATACACTTACACAAAATATAACTCCGACGTGGCGGCCGATTACGATGATCATCGCATTCTTCTCACTCTCTCCTGGGAGAAAGAATTTTTTCGCTGGTAATACTTGAGTTCTTGCCTCTCCAGACAGGATGAGTGGGTAAAAACCACAAAGTGCTGTCAAAAAGGACCAAGCCGATACGCAACGATGTGGAAAAGGTTGATCTACGCCCGGAAGGAAATGTCCTTGGCAGACAGGGAGTAATATTTTTGTTGGGTGCCGATTGTACCTGGAGTATGTCGGGAGCTAGCGAAAATGTTATTCTCTGCCCATAAATAGCATCCCCCCAACCCAACTCTCGTTGAGAAATTTCGCAATTTGTCATGCACTTGCCGCGCGTATCTCGAAGAGCGGTCTCCATTCCTTTATCATAAAGCGACCCTCTTGAAGGCTCTGCCGATACCTATCCTGCAAAAATGATCATCGACTCGGAAAGCCCCCTGATGGAAGGGAGTTTCCGAGTGGTCACTGATTTGTTTATGAATCGCTGTGTGACTAATTTTTGTTTATCGTTTATACCCTTTGTGGCACCTCTGTTTTCGAATATACCGAAATCTTGTTGAGGCGGGAGGTGTGTGTTATTGTTGCGGTTGAGTACTGCACTGAGCTGTGTATATTCTTTCGCCTTGAGTTGGTCTGTGGTTATCTCCGTTCAGGGAAGCTGCTGCTTGAGTGTTTTTTACATCCGTTTCTGACTCCGGAAATGGCGAATATTCTTATTTAAATCTTATTGTTATTCCATCTTTGCAAGCGCTGGCTCGGCTTGACTGCAGGGCAGAATAGACAATGGTGTGACAGTCGGGTTTGCCGACTGGAGGGAATGGATGAGGAAAAAAATTGTGGTGATCGGCGGAGGTCTCGCTGGTTCATTAATTTGCAATGAGCTGGCTGAACATGCCGATGTAACATTGCTTGAGATCGGCTGCAAAAATTCAATTCGATATCCGCAGATCAGTTTCGATAAGAAAAAGCTCGCGGAAGTTTACACTTTCTGTTTCGGCGGTGGAGGGACAACCAATCTTTGGCACAATGGATTGATCCCCATCAACCGGGATGATGTTATCGGTCAGGATTTCGGTGCAGTGCTGTCCGAGGCACAATCTTTCACTGACAAGGCGGCGTCTGTCCTTTTCTTCAATAATGCGTCCTACTCTCTGGCCTATGAGGAATTAGTAGCAGAAGTCACCACGATAGCAAAAAACATCGGTGTATTCTCTGATGGCATTGATTGTTTGATTTATCCTAAAAAATTCAAAAAATTAAGCATAGACCCAAGGGTCAACGATAATTACTCTGTTACCAGGATTGGTTTCGATTTCGAAGGCAGACGGCTCAATAAAATCACCTATTTCATTGACTCAACAGAGTATTCTATTGATGCCGATGTTGTGATTGTCGCTGCAGGAGCGTTTGGCAGCCCCAAAATTTTAATGGAGATGCTTAAGGCATCGGGAAATCGTTTTGATAGACTTGGTACCGGGTTTATTGACCACCCAATGGGTTTTGTGGGCAAAGTGCGATTCAATAAGAGAGTTGCCGGGCTGGTTGGACAACTTTCGATGTTTGACAAGGGAGATTTCGTCAGCAGAAATGCTATTCGCCTGAAAAGCGCATGCGGACAGTATACTTGTTGTGCTTTCTTCCGGCCTGCCTTGACCATGGATAATCGTCTTGCTGTGTATAAATATAAATCGTTGCTGGGAGCCAGCGCAGGACTGGCCAGGTTACGCAATGTTTTTTCCTGGAAGATATTTCATCCGGATATTATCGCTGAAATTTTTTCCCATCTGTTCGGAGTCAACATCCCGAGTTGCACTTACAATGTTTTGTTCATAGCCGAGCAAAAAAGAGGTAATAATCGTGTCTACTATGATGGGGCCGACTTGCGGGTTGATTGGACCATCTCTGCGGATGAACTTGCTATTTACCGATCTTTGTTGGAAAAGCTCAACGGGATGCTGCTGGATGTTGCCGAGAAAGTTAACATCGTAACGGATATCACCGAAGACTGGCTCTGGTCGGCAGCCCATCATTCCTGCACCGTACCCCTTGGCAGCACGGACGAGGATCTTGTCGATAAAGATCTTAAACTGAAGTTTTTCGATAATGTTTTTGTTTGTGATGGCTCTGTCGTTCAGGAACATTCATATGCCAACACCGGCCTCACCATTGGCCAGCTGGCCTTACGTCTGGTAAAGAGAGTGCTTGATGCTACAGGAAAATGAACTGGTCGGTAAGGTAGTTCTGGTAACTGGAGCCAGCGGTTTTCTGGGAAGCAGAACAGTAACCATGCTTTCAGCGCACGGATGCTTCGTGCATGCCCTGGTCAGGACATCATCGCAGGTTGACCGTTTGCGCTTACCTAATGTGACAATCTTCCGTGGTGACGTTGGCGACGCCGAATCCTTGAAAGCACCCTTCGAGGGAGTCGATTATGTTATTCACGCGGCAGCTGACACCCGCGGCAGTAAAGATGCAGGCAAGCTCAGCACCATTCAGGGGACAGCAAATATTTTGACCCTCTGTGAACGATACCACGTCAAGAAACTGATCTATATCAGTTCCTGCAACGTTTATGGCGTAGCGGACTACCCACAGGGAGAATTGGTTACTGAAGACTCATCACTTGAGCGGTTTTCTGAAAAACGAGGTGCGTATACTGACGCCAAGTTTAAGGCCGAGCAATTGGTGACCAGGATCATGCAGAAAGGAACAGTTCCGATTGTTTGCCTGAGACCGGGGACCATTTATGGGCCTGGTGGCGATGTCTATACGCCTATGCTGGGTTTGTCTTTCGGCAGCAAATTATTTGCCGTTATTGGCGACGGCTATTTGGTCCTGCCACTCGTTTATGTCGATAATATGGTCGAGGCTATCTTCATTGCCATGACTAATCAAAAGAGTACAAATAAAACATATAACGTAATTGATCCGCAAAAAGTGACGAAAAAAGAGTACATGGCAAGACTTGTTAACAAGCTCTATCCTGGTTCACTTACCATTTATGTCCCTTTGGGCGTATTGAAACTGATAGTGTTTTTTCAGGAAAAATTGTTCGAGCTCATGAAAAGACAACCTGTCCTCACCATATATCGGCTTATCTCTTCACAAAATCCCATCGTGTACGATGCTTCAAAAATCTCGCGTGAACTGGGATGGAAGCCGGCGGTTACAGCCGAAACTGCGTGCGATATTATTATCGAACACGAAAGAGGCAAAGGATAATAATGTATTGTAGTCTAACGTATACCACTAACTATACTAGGTGCTTCAAATGTGCGGAATATTTGGAATAGTGACCGCAAACCCTCGGCGTGCTTTTCTCGAAAGAGCGACTGATACCCTGGCACACCGTGGACCCGATGATGCAGGCTACTACCTGGACGAACATGTCGGTCTTGGCCATCGTCGTTTAAGTATTATTGATGTAGCCGGTGGGCATCAACCTGTTTTCAATGAAGACCGCACGAAATGCATCGTTTTTAATGGTGAGATCTATAATTACGCTGAGCTCAGAAAAAGACTCATCGCCCTTGGGCACCGATTTGAAACGAACGGAGACACGGAAACGATTCTCCATGCATACGAACAATGGGGTGAGTCATGTGTCGACCACCTCAGGGGCATGTTCGCTTTCGCCATCTGGGATGCAACGGAACGGGTCCTTTTTGTCAGCCGCGACAGATTTGGTATAAAACCGCTCTTTTATGGCCTATACCAAGGTGGTTTCTGCTTTGCCTCGGAGATGAAGGCAATATTAGTCGATGAGTTATTTCCGAGAGAAATAGATGAGCAGGCCCTGGCCGGTTATTTCACCCTGTCGTACATTTCTGGGGAATTGACTATCTATAAAGATATTCGCAAACTTCCTCCCGGTCATAATCTGACATGGCGAGACGGCAAATTTACCATAAGGAAATATTGGGACCCTATCTTTAGGCCTGAACGGGGAAGAAGTGAGCAATACTTCATTCAAGGGGCAATGGACCAGCTTCGTGAATCGGTAGGTATTCATCTCATGAGTGAGGTTCCACTAGGCGCCTTCCTCAGCGGAGGGGTTGATTCAAGTGCCATAGTAGCCTTGATGAGCGAGTTTTCCGAGACCCCGATCAACACAATATGCATGGGATTCGGTGGGGAAGTTGGTGGCTATCTGGATGAAAGAGGCTACGCCAGGCAGGTGGCCGAACGATATAATACCACACATAGAGAATTCGAGGTGCTTCCCAGTGCCGAAGGACTGATTGACACCATTGTGAGGGCTTTTGACGAACCATTTGCGGATGATTCGGCTATACCATCATACTATGTGTGTAAATTGGCACGCGAGAACGTAACGGTAGCTCTTTCCGGATTAGGAGGTGACGAAGTTTTTACCGGATATGAGCGGTATCTGGGGTTTCAGCTGAGCAGTTTGTTTCGGCGGATACCTTCCTTTGTTCGTGAAGGCTTCATCCGTCCCCTGGTAGAAAGGATTCCGGAACGCGCTGATGGACATTATACAATAAACCACATGAAGCGCTTTGTCCGATCTTCTGCGTTGCCTCCAGACGAATGTTATTTCGGCTTCATCAATAAGATTAAGCCTGAAATCAGGAATATTTTCTTTGCCGACCATCAGTTTTTTGAGAAGCAGCAGAAATATGCAAGAGATACATTTTTAAACCATTTTAATACAAGCAACGTTTCAGGCAATTCTGATTCAATCAACCGGGCATTGTATTGCGACATAAAAACGTATTTGCCTGAGGATATTCTTGCAGTAACTGACCGTATGAGTATGCAGAATTCTCTGGAAGTTCGTGTTCCTTTTCTTGACCACAAGTTCTTTGAATTTTGTGCTACAATACCTCCGGAAATGAAAATGAAATGGTTTAAAAAGAAGTATCTCTTGAAAAAAGCGGTGCGCAATATTGTCCCGCATGAGGTCATTGATCACCGGAAACAAGGATTTGTCGGTCCCATGACCAGTTGGCTCAAAAACGAATTGAAGTCCTATGTGTTTGAAAGTCTTTCCGAATCAAATTTACGTAAACACAACATTCTCAATTATCCGACTGTAAATAGAATTCTTGAAGAACATTTCTCCGGGAAGGAAATTCATGATACCCTTATCTGGTCAATGGTTGTTTTCCAGGCGTGGTATGACAAATACATGATTAACCGAAATGTGACCCTATGATTGAGGTATCTTTTTATATCCTGTTTGTATTGTGTGTATATCCCTATCTGCTCTATCCTTTTATCGTTACCGTTTATGCCAGGATAGCCGGCAAGAACTGGGAGCTTGGTGATTCCAAACAACGTATCTCTGTTATTATTTCGGTGTACAATGAAGAAGGGGTAATCCGTGAGAAGTTGGAAAACACCCTTAAGCTCCTGTATCCTGAACAGTTGCTCGAAATATTGGTTGTTTCCGACGGTTCGACGGATCGAACCAATGAAATCGTCGCATCCTTTGGCGAATCCGCAGTGAGACTTAAGGCATTTTCTGAGCAAAAAGGCAAAACAGCCTGTCTGAATCAGGTTGTTCCCGATGCTACAGGCGACATCATAATTTTCACTGATGCAAATTCGATGTTCCCACCTGACCTCCTGCAGAAATTTTCCGCCAATTTTGCCAGTGATCAAATTGGCCTGGTCACGGGTTGGACGAAATATCGCGTACCTGGAGGGACAGAAGAAACGGTTGGCCTGTATGGACGGCTGGAGATGATTACCAAGAAGGCTGAGAGCATTGTGTCCTCGTGTGTTGGAGCTGATGGTGCTGTCTTTGCAATCAGGAAAAACCTTTATCGTCCTCTGCAGGATAGTGACATCAATGATTTTGTAATTCCGCTGAATGTAATTGCTCAAGGCAAAAGGGTCGTTCTCGATCCGGCAATATATTGCATCGAACAGCCGGGTGAAAATGAGACAAAGGAATACCGCCGACAGGTTCGAATCACCAATCGCACTCTCAGGGCGATAGGTCGCAATATTGAATTCCTCAATCCATTCATATATGGATCGTTCAGTTTTTTTCTGCTTTCTCACAAGGTAATACGTTTTCTCGTGCCGTTCTCCTTTTTTGGGGTGTTCATTGCCGCCATATTACTTATGAATGAGGCGATTTTTTACGCAGGTTTTGCCGGTGCGCAGCTCCTTTTTATCTGTATTGGTATTGCCGGAATTTATAAATTATTTACAGGCCGATTGACCCAGCTCTGTTCATTTTTTCTTTTGACCATTGTTGCACAATTGGTTGGTTGGTTACGCTGGACATCAGGAAAAGCTGATGTGATGTGGAAACCGACCAGATAGCCGGGGATGGCAAACAGTGAAATTTTTCAATAAATTTCTTGTGTCGGGCTCTCTTCGAACGGCGTTCCTTTTTTCACTGCTGCTACTTATTGTTGGTTGGACGATCATCAAGTTCAGCACACCAATGCTGGAAGATTTTCTTATTGTTGATAAGCCCTTATCCCATGCTGATGCCCTGGTGGTAATGGCAGGTTCGATGTCGGAACGTCTCCCGGCTGCCGTACGTTTATTCCGAGAAGGGATCTCACCAGAAATTCTGCTAACTAATGACGGAATATTGAGTGCATGGTCGGATGAACAACACCGTAATTTATTTCATGTCGAATGGGCTGAATCTGAATTATTGGGAATGCAGATTCCCAGAAAGGCAATCGTCAAGTTAGCCTATACATCAAGCGGTTCAATTTACGATGCACTGAACTCCCGGACAGAGATTATCGCTAAGGGAATACACAGTATTATCATTGTAACTTCAGATTATCACTCCAGAAGATCATTGTGGATTTTTGAGAAGGTATTGCGCGGCCATCCCGTTACGGTTGGTGTGTATCCTGCCAAATCTGCAGTGAGTACGTCTTCTGATTTTACAAAGTTTCTGGAATTGAGCCGTGAAATGATAAAGTATTTGTATTACACCTACAGTTACCGCAGTATCACATAATACAGATTTTTTTCTGTTTTTGTTAGGAAGGCAGCATCCTTGTAAAGATGGTAATTCAAGTGATTATTTCCCATGCGTAATGCATGCCATGAGCAAAATACTAGTGGAGAAGATTATTCCATTTCAATGGTGTCCATAATCCGCTGGTGTGCCCCACAAACATAAAAATATCATTTCGACTGGAAAGGCTCACATTATGAACAGATACGATTTCGTGATTATAGGTGGGGGTATTGTGGGTACGAGCACTGCCTGGCAACTTCAGCAACGCTACCCTGATGCCGCCATATTGCTGATCGAGAAGGAAGCGGGCCTGGCACAGCACCAAACTGGACATAATTCCGGGGTCATTCACGCTGGCGTCTATTATCAACCAGGTAGTTTGAAGGCTGACTTTTGCAGGCGTGGGGCAATGGCGACCATGGACTTTTGTCGGGAGCATGGGGTCCCGATGATGCAATGCGGTAAATTGCTGGTGGCCACAGATGATCAGGAAGTGGTACGGATGGATGCATTGGCGGAACGATGTGTCCAAAACGGCATCGAGGTACAGCACTTGACCGTGCAAGAACTACAACAGGAGGAGCCGCACATCACCGGTTTGGGAGCCGTACTTGTACCGGCTACAGGAATTACCGACTACAAAAAGATCACCACGGAAATGGCCAAACAGTTTACGGCCATGGGAGGCCATGTCAAAACGGGTGTGGCAGTGACAGCATTAAAAGAAGACGACACTGCCGTGAATATCCAGCTTGGATCTGTATGGGTGGGGACGGCGTTTCTGGTCGCCTGCGGCGGCTTGATGGCCGATCGCATTGCCGCCATGCTCGGAATTGACATTGATTTTCGCATCGTGCCCTTTCGGGGAGAGTATTACCAGCTTGGGGCGCAACATAATAAGCTGGTCAAACATCTGATTTATCCTATCCCCGACCCGGACCTGCCTTTTTTAGGGGTTCATCTGACCCGTATGATCGACGGTTCGGTAACCGTCGGTCCCAATGCTGTAGTGGGATGGAAGCGTGAAGGATACGGCAGGTATAACCTGGACCTGAAAGACACCCTGGACATGCTGACCTTCAAGGGGTTTTGGAAGGTGTTGCAAGGCAACCTTTGGGCCGGTCTGGGCGAATTCAAAGACTCTTTCTATAAACCTGGTTATCTTCAGCGCGTGCGCAAATATTGTCCGAGCCTGACGGCAGGGGATCTGCAACCCTATCCGGCCGGGGTTCGCGCGCAGGCTGTTCGAGCGGACGGCACTCTCGTGCATGATTTTCTCTTTGCTGAAACCGGGCGCTCTCTGCACGTATGCAATGCTCCCTCTCCGGCGGCCACCTCGGCCATCCCGATCGGATCCTACCTGTGTGATAAGATCCGAAATAAGTTCAATCTGGACTGATCTGGGGCAGAATGGGAACGTCAAGGATCAAACTATCTTTTTTACCACTTTAGCAGGGCTTCCAACAGCAATAACTCCTTCTGGAATATGAGAAACAACATTTGAACCAAGACCAATGAGCGTCCCGTTGCCTATGGAAATATCTTCGCGGATCTTTGTTCCCGATCCGATATAACAAGTGGAGCCGATATGAACAGATCCGGAAATGGATATGTTCGAGCCAATACAGCAGTGGTCCTCCACAACACTGTCATGGGAAACCACTGTGTTGGGTAGAATCAGGCAATGGTTTCCAATCGTGACACCGCAACTGACGACAACCCCGGACATGATAAGGGTGTTGTAGCCGATTGTCGCGTCTGGGGCTGTTACCACGGAGGGATGGACGATGGTCGCGAAGCGTGACTTTGCTAGGTTGAGGCCGCGGATGATGTCGTTTCGTCTGGAAAAGGAAGTCGGGCTTCCGGGTACAGCAAGGACGTAGGCGTCGGGGTATTGTGCGAAAACTTCCCTTCCGCCAAGTACCCTGATGCCACAGCACTCCTTGCTATGCGTTGAAATATTATCATCGACAAATCCAAGAAGGTCCCATTCGTCCTTATTTTCGTTCATGGCGAAAATCGATACGAGAGCTTCTCTTGCGTTGCCACCGAAGGGGAAGAGCAAAAGTTTTTTAGACACTGAGGATCCCTTTCACGACAATCTCCACCTCTTCATCTGTTAATCCATAGAAAAGGGGGAGAAGGATGACTGAATCTCTGGCCTTTTCCGATTGAGGAAGATTACAGACAGCTGTATATGCAGGTTCCTGATGGGTATTCATGATCCCGCGGCGTGTCGAAATGCCCGCATCCAGCAGATGCTGCATCAGGTGGTCGCGGCTTACCGGTGCGTGGTCATGGACTTTCACCGGGTAGCTCTGCCAGTTCGTTTTGCACCAGTCCGATTCCCGTGGCGGTTCCAGCCATGTTATTTCCTTAAGCTTCTCATGATAAAGAGCAGCTATCCTTCTTCGCTCGTTCATAATCACCGGGAGTCTTTTCAACTGCTCAATCCCGATGGCTGCCTGTATGTCGGTCATCCGGTAGTTGTATGCCGTGGTCACATACTCTTCAAAGATCACCTTGTTGGCGTTGTGCCGCACGGTATCGGGAACCGACATGCCATGCTGTCGCAGCAGGCGGAACCGGGCGTCATATTCGGGGTTGGCCGTTGTTATCATGCCACCGTCGCCGATGGCGACTATTTTCCTGGGATGAAAAGAAAAACAGGCAATATCGCCCTGTGGCCTGCCGATTCTTTGCCAGTCGCCGTTTATTTTTATCTCACTGCCGATGGCGCATGCCGCATCCTCAACCACCGGCAGATTGAATTCTTTGGCAATAGCTAGTATAGCGGCCATGTCGCAAGGCATGCCCATCTGGTGCACCGGCATGATTGCGGCAATACGACCAATGGGATGATCGGCCCCTGATGAAGCCCCCCTGGTCAGCCAGCACAGGGGAGATTCACCGACTGCCAGTTTTGCAACATGACGATAATAGAGTTTTCCGTCCCGCATTTCACAATCATCGGCAAGGCATCTGCTGAGGCTTTCCGGACTCAAGTTGAAGGAGGATGGATCTATGTCGACGAATACCGGTTCAGCAAAGCAGTACCGGACTGAGTTCGCCGTGGCAATAAAGGAGTGGCTGGCCGTAATGACAATGTCGCCGGGTTGAACCCCAACCGCCAGGAGTGCCAGATGCAGTGCCGTGGTGCAACTGGATACAGCACAGGCATAAGGTGAACCGACGTATGCTGCGAAGTCTTCTTCAAATTTTTTGACTTTAGGACCTTGGGTCAGCCACCCGGAGAGAATCACTTCTCGAGCGGCATTGGCCTCCTCTTCACCGAGGAACGGTTTGGCTATGGGGATCATTGTTTTTCCTGTTAACTGATTATAGATATCATTGATATAAGACTTAGGTATCATAAGGATGTTTTATTATGATACCCCGGCACGCACATGCAATCAGCCTGATTTTTTAGCCGCCAGAATTTCTTCGCGCCATGATAATAAACGTTTCAATCCCTCTTCCACGTTTACTTTTGCCTTGAATCCCAGGAGTTTTTCGGCCTTGCTTGTATCTGCCAGTCGTCGTGGAACAGGATTGACGGAACGCTCCGGTAAAAATTCCGGCTCCAGAGGTGAACCGGTGACCTTAAGCAGGGTTCGAAGGAGGTCCAATAGGCTTGTTTCTGTACCGCTGGCGACATTGAAGACCTCATCGGTAACGTCGGACTCCATGGCAAGCATATTGGCATCGGTGACATCAGCGATATTGATCATATCCATAGTCTGGAGGCCGTCACCGAAGATAAGTGGCGGCTCTCCAGCCTCAACCTTATCAAGCCAGCGGATGAGAACCTCCGTATACTTTCCATATATATCCATGCGAGGTCCGTAAACATTGAAATAACGGAGGGCAGCATAGGAGAGGCCGTACATTTCGGCAAATGATCGAACCATGCCTTCGCCAGCTATCTTGGCGGCACCATAATAGGTCCGGTTATTGTAGGGGTGGTGTTTTTCGTCAGTGGGAAATGAATCAGCAAGTCCATAAATAGAGGCAGATGACGCATAGAGTAATCTGCCGACTTTTTTCTCAACGACAGTCTGGAGTACATTGTGGGTACCCATGAGCATCACTTCCATGCCCTCCCGGGGATCATCGGCACAGGCAGTAATTCTTAAAGCTGCCATGTGAAACAGGCCGTCCATGCCATCGGCGAGGTCCATAAGTAACTCGAGATTGCGGATGTCGCCTCGGACCAACTCTACTCTTGGATCTTTAAGGGCTTCTTCGATATTATGCATGCTGCCGCGGACGAAATTGTCGAGAAGGACTATTTTCGATGCGCCACCAGCTAAAAGCCTGTCGGTTATGTGTGATCCCATCAGACCGGCACCGCCGGTAATTAGAAATTTGTTGCCTTGTATCTTCACGCTCTATCTCCTTATGAACTTCCAGGTTCCGTAAGTTTCGTTAGTTATGCATTGCGCTTTGGTTTTCAAAGTGCCTTGAAAGCGTTTTTTACTGCCTGAACAACTCGGTCCTGCTGTTTCTCGGTCAACTCCGGAAACATCGGCAGGGAAAGTACCTCATTGGCGGCAGCTTCCGAAATTGGGAAATCACCGACCTTGTAACCCAAGTCGGCGTAAGCAGGCTGGAGATGGACTGGAATCGGGTAGTGGATACCGGACTGCACTCCCTGTGATGACAATATATTCTGGAAATTGTCCCGCTGTGGTACGCGAATAGCATAAACATGATAAACATGTCGGTTGGAAGCCGCCTCCTTGGGAAGCTTGACACCGGCATCTTTTAGCAATTGGCTGTACCGGACTGCAAGACTGCGACGTGCTTCAGTCCATTTTTCCAGATGGGGAAGTTTGACCTGCAGGATGGCTCCCTGTAGTCCCTCCATACGATAGTTGTATCCTTTGAGGACATGGTTGTATTTGACCTCTGAACCCCAATCACGCAACATGCGGATGGCCTTATCGTAGGTGCTGTCATTGGTCGTTACAAATCCACCTTCACCATATGCGCCAAGATTCTTACCCGGGTAGAAACTGAAACAGCCCATGTCGCCAATGCTTCCGACACGCCTTTCTTTGTATTCTGCGCCATGTGCCTGGCAGGCGTCCTCGATAACTATCAAGCCGTGCTTTCGGGCTATAGCCATGATTGGGTCCATATCGGCGGACTGACCGTGTATGTGCACGGGGAGGATGCACTTTGTTTGAGGGGTGATGGCAGCCTCAATCATGTTAACATCCATGGTCAGGGAACTGGGATCAACATCAATAAAAACCGGTTTTGCCCCTGTATAAACAATGGCCGCTGTCGTGGCAACAAAGGTGAAAGAAACAGTTATTACCTCATCTCCGGGGCCGATACCGGCTGCGAGCAGTGCAAGGTGAAGAGCACTGGTTCCGGAGTTTACCGCGATCCCTGACGCTGCGCTATGATGTGCTGCAAAGGCTTTCTCGAAAGCGGCGACCTCCGCTCCAAGGATATAGGAACAATTGTCCAGTACCCGATTTATTGCCGGCTGGATCTCCGATTTGATGGTCTGGTACTGTGCTTTCAGATCGAGAAACGGTACCGGTTTTGCAACGTCCTCATCAATCATGGAACCCCCACTGGTATGGCGTATGAAACGGGCCGGTATTCCAGAGACAATCGTATTTGCTGGAACGTCGCGGGTGACCACGCTTCCCGCCCCTATTAAAGCATTCTCGCCGATGGTGACCCCACAGAGGATCGTTGCACTGGTGCCTATGGACGCCCCCTTTTTTACCAGGGTGGGGATGCATGTCCAATCAGCCTCGGTCTGTGGCTTTCCATCCGAGGTGGCTTGCGGAAATTTGTCGTTTATGAAGGAGACGTTATGGCCCACGAATACATCGTCTTCAATAGTTACACCTTCACAAATAAAAGTATGGCTGGAAATTTTGACGTTTCTGCCGATCTTGGCATTCTTCTGGACCTCGACAAATGCACCAATTCCCGAGTTGTCGCCTACCTCGCAACCATAGAGATTGATAAAATCAGCCAATCGGACATTGTTCCCAAGCGTCACATTTTTTAAACTCTGCTTCTCCGTATCACTCATAATTTAACCTCTTTACCGCCGTGCTTAATCGACATCTCGGAGGCTTCGAGGATTTTCACTACGTTCAAACCGCTGATTCCGTCCGTTACGGGGGTACGACCAGTCTCTACGCATTCTCCAAACTCAGCTGCCACCAGCCGGAGAGCTTCACTCGTGTCCAGTCTTGGGGCCCACATGTCACCTAGTCTGTAGGAGACCATGACATCCCGAACGCCTTCAGGTGTCGAAACATCTATTCCCCTGTCGTAGATCTTGACCTTCTCGCTTATTTCCATATCGTCGTAATGAATCGTTTTTTTACTTCCCCCAATGAGCATGGTTCGGACTTTTACCGGCGAAAGCCAGTTATTGTGAAAGTGGGCGATAAGCCCGCTGGCAAAATGTACAGTGAGGTATGCTACATCCTCAAGACCATTGCCGACATGACATGCACCGGTAGCACTTACACTGATCGGCTTTTCTTTGACGAGGTGGTCGAGAATGGCAATATCATGAGGAGCCAGGTCCCACAGGACATTGACGTCACGCTGAATCAAGCCGAGATTAATACGAACCGAGTCAAAATAATAGAGATCTCCAAGGCTGCCCTGGTCGATGAGCTCTTTCATTTTACGAACGGCGCCCGTGTAGATAAACGTGTGATCGACCATAAACGTCAGCCCGCTCTTTTCTGCCAGTTCGACGAGTTTTTCAGCCTCAGCGACTGAGGCGGTCACCGGTTTTTCGACCAATACATGCTTGCCATTCTCGAACGCTTTCCTGGCAAACTCATAGTGTGTGCCAACTGGAGTGGCTATTACCACTGCATCTATATTAGGGTTTTTCACCACATCATCAAATGCACTGAGGGTTTCAATTGACGGATACTTGGTTTTTATCTGTTTGAGACGTTCGGGATTCTTGTCGCAGCAAGTCACCACCCGTGTATTTTCAGATTCCTGGAAATTGCGAACAAGATTCGGTCCCCAATAGCCAAACCCAACAACAGCAATATTGATCATGAAGTAATAACCTCCCGTGCTAAAATTATTAATATATAAAACACGTTGTAGTGTGTTTTTTTTGGATTTTCTGCTCTTTTCTGGCAGGAACTGACAGTGAATTCAGGCTATCATTTCCCCTCTGGTTTCGCAAGGTTTTCTGTTTCGTGTAAGCCCTGAACTGAAAAGCCTTGCCAAGGAATTTTCCTGGGTACAGGGAGCGCTGGATATTCTGAAAAGCTTGATGAAGATCCACGTGGTAGCAACTTTTCACGCCTGTAAATGCTTGTCCTGCTATGCTAAGGTATTGCATGTATAAATCAGTATGAACCGCTGTATTGCACCTTCTCCTGTCAGCTGTCTATGTAATATTCCGATATTCCGGACTTGCGTTGGGAAAATGATCGTAAATCAGGAAGATAAGGCGGGCGAACTGCCCGTAGGTTACCAATAGCTTTGTTGAAAATACCGATAACACAAGGGAAGATTCCCCTCAATAAAATGGAGCAAATATTGCAAGATTAACATTTGTGAATTTCGAAATTATTCACATAGGCTTTACAGTTTCGAATTTTAATTCAATATCTTTTTTATAATACACTTGAACTTCTTAACAAGGAGGGATGCAAAGAAAAAGTGATTAATCCGTTCCGTTCACAATGATTGGAAATGAATAGCACAATCATTGTGTGCAGACACATTACCAAGCATGAAGGCGTAGTCTCGCAAAGATTTTGGTATTATGTGAATAATCAATTCTGTGGTCGAATGGTTATGTGACTGCATATCCAGGAAGTTCTACCTGATTCCTGTGGAATGCTCGAAGCAGTTTAGGCCTGAGAGTTTTGAGCGCCAAACATATAATGCCATAAATCGGTTGATGGTCGGCGATTGCACTGCGGCCGTGGCGCTGGGGAGAGCTTTGGCCCTAATGTCGTAAGCAGCACTTACTGGAATTACCCCTACTCAATCAGGTGCGTCCACACATTTTGCCACCGCAGTCTTAACAAGTCGCTTGCCTGTTTCATGATGTGTACTGCCGGAAATATAACAACATGAGCGTGCAATGGAGTTTTCAGCCCATACAGACAAATCTATCCATTGTATTATTTACAGATGGAGCGACTTCTCTGTTGGGGTTGCCTTCATGTTGGGGCTGCATTACATATGTACTAATTGCGCTCTAAATATTATGCAATGAAGACAAAACGTTGTCCGCTTTTTCAAGACATCAGGTACGGTAAAAAAGTCAGGGAATCACGCGTCAATGCGGACATCAATCAGCTCACATTTCTAAAAGTGAGCACAAGCTTTGGCCAATGATATGTGCGTTTGAAAAGCCAATAAGTGAACGGTATTCTGTTGCCAGCGTTACAGCCTTTCGAGTAAAGGAGAACACAATGATTGGTTCTAATCGAAACCCCCTGCCACTTTCTTTTATTCTGTGTATTTGTATAATTTTTGCCAGCATTATTAGGCCCTCCTCTTTTAACGCTTCAGCACACGCAGCGTCATTGAACGGGCATACAGTTGTTTTGGATAATTTCGGCAAAATCATCCCATGGACGCAGAATCCCGCCGACGGGTACGACCGGGTGATGTTTTTGTCCTGGGACCTCCTTAAAAACAAAATTCCGATCGACCGGTCTAACGGTCTGAAGGTTATTTACACCCATAGCGAATACAACCCTGACGATTTATCCGGTACATCCTGGCCGAATAATCCTGCAGGCAAGAATGCGATGCTTGCAGATGCCGCATTGCTCTATTACGCGTATTCAGGAGACCGTGAGGTTATAAACGAAGTAGTCGGACTTTTGGATCATCAGCTTTTGTCTGGCTCAACCCCACAAAGTTATGTCTGGGGAGGGGTTCCGTGGTCCACGGCTGCCGCAGGTTCTGTCGGGTATGGTAATGATGCAATGTGGGAAGGCGTGGGCGTTCTCGAACCGGACAAAGTCGGCGAATTAGGATTTCATGGATATCTGCGGTTTTATCAGTTAACCGGTGATTCCCGCTATCTTGAGGCGGCAATTCGTTGTTCCGATGCCTTGGCAAAAAATATACGGCCCGAAAGTGCGTTGTCTGCAACAATGTCACCATGGCCGTTTCGGGTGACAGCACAGACTGGAGCAGTTTATCAGCAGGAAAATTACAGCTCACATGTTATCGCCTCGATTCGGCTTTTCGATGAGTTGATTCGAATGAATCTGGGAGATACCAATGCCTATCGAAAAGCAAGGGAAATAGCCTGGAACTGGCTTGTGGCCTACCCGATGCAAAACGATGTATGGTCCAACTATTTTGAGGACGTGAGGCCGCAGTCTAACGACCTGAGCAATGTCAACCAGTATAATCCGGGTCAAACTGCGCGATATATTCTGGAAAACCCTGGATCTGATCCCAATTGGCAGGCACATGCCGCTCATCTCATTAAATTCATCGAAACAAATTTTGGTGGTGTAGATTACGGAGAATCAGGAATTCAGTATGGAGCCCAGGTAATCTCTGAACAGGTACTTTACAAATATAAAATGGCGAGTCACACCGCTCGATACGCCAGTGTGAATGCGCTCTATTATCTGGCCACAGGGGATGAGAGCGCGAAGGAAAAAGCATACCGCTCGCTCAACTGGAGCACCTACATGTGTCGAGACAACGGGGTGGTGATCGAAGGTCCGGCAGAGTATGCTTCCAATCCGCCTTCATGGTTCACGGATGGACACGGAGATTACATCCGTCATTTTATGGTGGCGCTTGGGGCGATACCAGAATGGGCACCGGCCGGACAGAACCATATCACCCATTCGACCTCAGTCATTCAGTCCGTTTCCTATGCTCCGGCCAATGATGCAGTGACGTATACCACCTATGACAGCGCCTCAACTGAAACAATGCGTCTTGCCTTTACACCCACCAGAGTTCTGGTAAATGGCCAATCCTTGGGGCAGGTTGCCAGCCTGAGCCAGCAGGGATGGACGTATAACACGGCTACTGGTGTCTTTCGTGTGCGTCATGATAGCGGCACGAACGTTCAGATTCTCGCCGGTGCATCTGATTCGCCAGTTCCAACCGAGTCGCTGGGACTTGTCGCGGCATATGGTTTTGATGAGGAAACCGGCAGTCAGGTTTTTGACTCAAGCACCGGTACGTACGACGGTGTTGTAGAGGGAGCAACCTGGAGCACTGAAGGTCGTTACGGATCGGCGCTTTCTTTTAATGGGAATGGTGACCTTGTGAGTGTCGCGGATGCGGCCTCTCTTGATCTCAGCTCCGGTATGACGATAATGGCGTGGATAAATCCGAGTACAGCTGCAGGGTGGCGCAATGTGCTGATGAAGCAAAGCAATAACGGCCTTTCTTACGCGCTGTATGCCTCTGACGATCTTGGCCGTCGTGGCAGTGTGTATATCAATACGGGTGTCGGGGATATATCGGCATTTGGACCGACGTTGCCAGCTAACACCTGGACCCATTTAGCCGCGACGTATGACGGAAGTGAATTGATTTTATTTGTTGACGGAAGCAAAGTGACGTCAGCTCCAGTGTCAGGAAGCCTCTTCAACAGTAGTGGCCCTCTTCAGATCGGTGGCAATAATATGTGGGGGGAATATTTCTCAGGATTGATTGACGAAGTCCGGATCTATAACCGGGCCTTGTCCTCGGGTGAAATTTTACGTGACCGGGACACTTTTGTTGCATCATTAACCGGAGGTGAGGCCGGAACGAGCGGGCTGAACGTGTCTCTGGTCAGCCCGCAGGACGGAGCTGTCATCTCTGGAACGATTGTTCTTGAAGCGAATACGTCCAGTGACACTGAGATTGCAGGGGTTATTTTCGAACTTGACGGATCGTGGCTGGGTGAGGTTGTGAAGGCACCGTTTCAGCTGGTCTGGGATTCGAGCAGCGTAGCCGAAGGCATGCACTCGCTGACGGCAATTGCCCGCGATGCCGCCGGTAACGAAACCAGCACACCAGTTTTGCTTGTTGAGGTGCAAAAAACCTACAATGCAGCACCTGAGATAACATCGGTGTTTCCACCACCCGGCACGGAAGGTGTCAGTCTAGACCAGGTCATCACCATCACCTTCAGTGAACCGATGGATGTAATGACTATCAGTAAGACCACTATCGGACTGCTGAACGCAGCCGGTGTGCAGGTGGCAGCTGACGTGACATATAACAGTACAACCTATACCGTCACCCTAAAGCCGGCAGATCTCATGGAAAGTAATACCGCGTATCAGGTTGTAGTCGATGGTGGCGCAGGCAGTGTAGCGGATATTGCAGGCCAACCCCTGGCAACTGACCACAGCTGGTCCTTTACTACCAAGATTGACAGTATACCGGTTTTTCTCAGCTTCTGGGATGATGCTGCGATTCCAACAATATTGGCCGCCCCGGATACAAACGCGGTGGAGCTGGGCATGAAGTTTCGCGGTGATGTCGACGGAATAATAACTGCGTTGCGATTTTACAAGAGTGTGTCAAACACCGGCACGCATACTGGCAGCCTGTGGACGGCAGATGGTAGCTTGCTGGCCAGTGTTACATTTAGAAATGAGACAGCTTCGGGCTGGCAGGAGATGCCACTGCCGACTCCAGTAGCCATACGAACAAACACTACGTATGTGGTTTCCTATCATACTGAAGTGGGGCGGTACTCTGCCGACATGGATTATTTTACCGGGTCAGGGTATGACAAGTCGCCTCTGCGCGCCCTGGCCAGCGGTGAGGATGGCGGTAACGGCGTCTATCTCTACGGGGCGGGCGGCTTTCCCAACCAGACATGGAATGCAACGAACTACTGGGTGGATGTTGTCTTTCAGTCGAACCTGGTGCAAGACATCCCCAATGCAGCACCTGAGATTACATCGGTGTCACCACCACCCGGCACGGAAAGTGTCAGTCTAGACCAAGTCATCAACATCACCTTCAGTGAAGCGATGGATGCAATGACTACCAATAAGACCACTATCGAACTGCTGAACGCAGCCGGCGTGCAGGTGGCAGCTGACGTGACATATAACAGTACAACCCATGCCGTCACACTGAAACCGGCAAATTTACTGGAAAGTAATACAGCGTATCAGGTCGTGGTATATGGTGGCGCAGGCGGTGTAACTGATATTGCAGGCCAACCCCTGGCAACGGACCACAGCTGGTCCTTTACCACCAAGGTGGACAATATACCAGTTTTTCTCAGCTTCTGGGATGATGCTGCTTTCCCTGCTGTATTGGCTGCCTCGGATACAAACGCGGTGGAGCTGGGGATGAAGTTTCGCAGTGATGTCGACGGGGTGATAACTGCGTTGCGATTTTACAAGAGTGTCTCGAACACCGGCACGCATACTGGCAACCTGTGGACAGCAAGTGGCACTTTACTGGCCAGTGTCACATTTAGAAATGAGACAGCTTCGGGCTGGCAGGAGATGCCACTGCCGACTCCACTAGCCATACGACCAAACACCACGTATGTGGTTTCCTATCATACTGGAGTGGGGAGGTATTCTGCCGACATAGATTATTTTACCGGGTCAGGGTATGACAAGTCGCCTCTGCGCGCCCTGGCCAGCGGTGAGGATGGCGCCAACGGCGTCTATCTCTACGGGGCAGGCGGCTTTCCCAGCCAGACCTGGAATGCAACAAACTACTGGGTGGATGTTGTATTTGAGGTGCAATGAGGTTTGGTTGGAATCACCAGGGGTCTTATCTGCAGGTCGAAAGGATGAAGCCGTTGTGATCTGAGCGATTGTTATCTATAAGGTCAATCGCTTACACGGTGACACAGAAACTGGTGGAATATTGATTCGTCTCGTCGCTGGTTGGATGGTCTTGCTTTTGGAGTAAATATCTTGGCATCTATTTCTGGCTATAAAATGATGATGGGGTATCTCTTTGTACCGAATAACTTCGGCCGGTGGCCGGACAGATAGAATTCTTTTTACTTCCTTTTCCCTGCTCAGGATATACGTGCATTTGCCGTATATCCTGAGTCTTTCCCGCCTGTATCCCAACACCCATTTATTTCTGCAGGTCAATTACTCCGAAGGGCTGAATACCACGTCTACCCAGTAGTTTGTTGCATTCCAGGTCTGGTTTGGAAAGCCGCCTGCCCCGTAGAGGTAGACGCCGTTGCCGCCGTTTTCTCCATCGCCCAGGGCTTTGAGGGGTGGGTTGCTAAACCCGGATCCTGTGAAATAAGCTCCGTTGAAGGAATATAGACCCACATTGGTGTGATAAGAGGCGACATAGGTGGTGTTAGCGGCAATGGCCACCGCAGAGGGCAGGGCCATCTCCTGCCACCCCGATGCTGTCTCGTTGGTAAAAGTTACACTCCCCAGCAAGGTGCCGGTAGCACTCCATAGGTTGCCCACGTGGATGCCGGTATTCGCCGAACCCTTGTAAAAACGAAGGGCGGTTATAAACCCGTTCACACTGCTTTGAAACTTAACGCCCAGCTCAACAGCGTTGGTATCTGTTTCAGATAAAACTGCCGGTATGATGGAATTGTCCCACAAACTCTGCGTGGTTGATGACTGCTGGGCAGCAGTGGTAAAAGACCAGATGCGGTCTGGGCCTAGAGGATTGCCGGCCAGGTCCGTTACCCCACCTGATCCACCGAGTACAGAGGCGGTGTAGACCATTGCATTGGCAAGTGCTGCCGTGGGCGTAAGGGTAGCCGATTTCGTGGCCGGGTTGTATGTAACCGAAGCAGATACCGGCATGTTCGCTGCATCCTTCAGTCCGAAGGTCGTGCTGTTGATCGTAGCCTGGTCCATTGCTTCGCTGAAGGTCGCCGTTACAGCCGTGGCAGTGTTGACGTTCAACGCACCGCCGGTCGGCTGCGTTGTGCTGACCGAAGGTGCGGTGGTATCGGGCCCCAAAGCACCAGCAAGCACTACGTCTACCCAGTAGTTTGCTGCATTCCAGGTCTGATTGGGAAAACCACCCGCACCGTAGAGGTAAACTCCATTGCCGCCGTTTTCACCGTTAGCCAGGGCCCGCAGGGGCGGGTTGGCAAAACCTGCACTGGCAAAATACGCTCCGGTGGTCGAGTAATGGCCGACGCTGGTGTGGTAGGAGGCTACATAGGTGGTGTCGGCGGTAATGGCCACCGGGGTGGCTAAAGGCATCTCCTGCCAGCCCGATGCTGTCTCGTTGGCAAAGGTAACACTTGCCAGCAAAGTGCCACCGGCAGTCCACAGGTTGCCCACATGACTGCCGGTATTCGCCGCTGCCTTGTAGAAACGAAGGGCGGTGATAAAGCCGCTCACATTGCTCTGGAACTTAACGCCCAACTCTACCGCACTGGTATCGTTTGCCGATATAACTGCAGGAGTGGTGAAATTGTCCCATAAGCTTTGCGCAGTCGATGTTGGCTCGGCAGCGGTGGTGAAAGACCAGCTGTAGTCTGAAGTCAGGGTATTGCCGGCCTCATCTGCCGGTCCTCCGGCGCCGCCCTGTACTGTCGCTGTATAGATCGTCGAGTAAGCCAACGGGGCAGAAGGCAGCAAGGTTGCCGTGCTTGTCAGTGCGTCATAGGTCACCGTGGTCGATACCGTTGTTTGTGAAGCATCACGGAGCACAAAATTTGTGCTGGTGACCGTTGCCGAAGTCATCGGTTCATTGAATTTTACGGTCACAGCGGCGTCAGGACTCACATTAACGGCGCCGTTTTGCGGGGAACTGAGTGAGACCGTGGGTGGTGTGATATCTGCGCCGATTGTAACAGCATAGGCACCGTTCAAGACATAAAAGGTTGCATACTTAATACCTTTGATCACCGAGATATCGAATGCGACGGAATTTCCATTGTGCGTAATACTCGTTATCTCAGATCCCGAAAATACAGGCACCATTGCTGTCAGGCCGACGGCGCTTTGTTGAGCCGAGACCGTGAAGCTGAGTAAGCTGCCGTTCCAGGTCAATGCATTAAACGAGGAGCCATTGCGGGCATCGAGCCACTTCAACATCTGGCGGGCGGAAATGACCGGTACTCCGCGTGCAGCAGCCGAGGCAATAAGTGCATCATAATCAGCGCTCGTAGCGTAATCAGTATGCATGTTGGCGGTAAACACCCCATAATATTCTTCAGGACCGATCGCTTTGTCGAGAAGCGCATCAATCGTGTAGGGGGAGGCTTGACCGGATTCATCGGTCATCTGGGTGGCGGCCTGGTAGACATCGATAAGATTGCCATCCTGGGTGGCAAAACGCATCGGCATGCCTGAACCGGTGAAGAAACCGGGTTTGTTTGCCACCCAGGTCTCCGGCCAGTAGTAGTAGTTCACATCCAGGCGAATGCCGTGTTTTGCTTCTTCCTCTGGTAGGATGGTAAACCCGCTCCAGGCAATGCAGTGATTACGATTGCTGACCTGCGGTGCAAGGCTGGGGTACAGGGTATACCATGTATTCATCTGGTCAGTGAAGAATGCCGCCAGCGAGTCAGCAGTAAAATTGCCGCAATTCGTCGTAAGGTGAATTCCGATCTCAAACCCGGCTGCATCGTATGCTGCCGCCTGAGCGTCGGTCACTGCACCGCTGGGATCAGGATACATATATGAAGAACTTCGGATACAATCCCAATCCTCAACCGAGCAATTCACCGGACTGTTTACGATTTCGTCGTCGAATCGGCCGGCTGTCCCGTCGTTGCCGTGATCGTCGCCACTCATGATAACGGCAGCTACATATCCATTTGGAAAATACCAGAATCGCGGCAATGGTTTTTTGGTCGAGTTCATCTCGATGATCATGTTGGCCAGCAGCCGCTGTTGCTCGTCTGCCTGCGGAATTGCAATTTTTTCGGGATTTACCCAGTCTGGTTGAGGATCTCCAATCGCATTACCGTAAAAAAGGTCATCCGAGCGAAGTGGCAGGATTCCATCGCGCTCCTGCCCTATCCAGGCGGGGTTGCCCTGCCGGGTGAAGACAATGGAACGCGCAAGATCATAGGTAAAGGTCGCAATCTTGCCGCCGTTTGATCCAACGCTGAGTAGGGTCACCGCAGGATTTGCTGTGGCCGTTGCCGCATCGGCATAGAGGGTTGCCAGGCTTGCGGCACCTCCTAAAAGATACCGATCTGCCGACCCGTGGAACTGGATCGTCTGTCCGACGATGCCTGCGCCTGGCGTGGATGCGGTATCCACCAGCAGATACCCTTCTGAAAGGGTACTTCCTGCATCGGTCAATCCTGCAAGTCCGGCAAGTTTTTTGTCCGGCCGCATGGCGATCAGATTACCGCCTCCGGTGACCCAGTTGGTCATCATGGTAGCCTGAGCAGGGGTGAGAGCGGTCTCGCCCAGGATTGCCACATCGTACTGTGCCAGTACAGCTTCTGAAACAGTTGTAATATCCTTAATGGTAAAAGCATTGAGCCCTTCAGCCCATAAAATTTCTGCATAGTAGCGGCTGAAAGGATTGGTTGTGGATGTGATCAGCAGAATCGGCCCGCCGGGCCCGCTTCCATAGGGAGAAGACGCGCTGGTTGTGAAAGTCCAGATATAGTCTGTGGACAAAGAATTTCCGGATACACCTTTTACTCCATTAACACCGCCTTTTATCGTTGCTGAATAAGTTGCCGTGGCGGACAGTGGATTCGTTGGTTTTAAAAGAGCCAGTTTTTTTGAATTGTCGTAGGTCACGATGGCGGGCACGAGTGCATTTGCAGCATCCTTTAATAGGAAGGTGGTGCTGTTTATGCTGGCAGCATCCAGCGCCGCGTTAAATGTTACATTAAGACTCGTTCCAGTGCTGGCTACAGGAGCATTATGCGGCGGAAGTGCCGACACTATTGCCAGAGGAATTATGTTTGCTGCGGTAGTGAATGACCAGGTTTTGTTTGAGGCCAGACGATTGCCTGCCAAATCGGCAACACCGGTTGCTCCACCAAGGACGGTCGCTGTGTAAGTTGTTGCGTTGGCAAGTGCTGCCGCGGGTGTAAGCGTCGCCGTATTCGTCGATGCGTTATAGGTGACCAAAGCAGTCACCGCGACGTTCGATGCATTCTTGAGTCCGAGATTCGTGTTGTTAATTGTTGCGGGGTTCATCGCTTCACTGAAGCTCACTGTTACAGCTGTAACAGTGCTTATATTCGTGGCGTTGCTGACAGGGCTGGTTGCGGTGACGGTCGGCGGAGTCACATCGGTAACCGTAATGGTAACAGAAGCGCTCCTGCCCGTCGACACATTACCGGTGGCGTCCTTTGCCCAGGCATAGAGCGTCTTGGTTCCGGCAGTGGTAAACGCATGGGCAGTTGGGGCCGTTGTGGACCAGCCGCTGGCAGTTGCCAAAGGAGCAGCGGACGATTCATTGACCAGGTAGCCGGTCACTCCGACATTATCGGTGGCCGTAAGACTTGTGATCGAAATAGTCAGGGAAGTGGCGGTGGCCGGAACGGTAAACGCGGTTACCGTCGGCGGTGTCGCATCGGTAACCGTAATGGTAACGGAAGCGCTCCTGCCCGCCGACACATTACCGGTGGTGTCCTTTGCCCAGGCGTAGAGCGTCTTGGTTCCGGCACTGGTAAACGTATGGGCAGTTGGGGCCTTTGTGGACCAGCCGCTGGCAGTTGCCAAAGGAGCAGCGGACGATTCATTGACCAGGTAGCCGGTCACCCCGACATTATCGGTGGCTGTAAGACTTGTGATCGAAACAGTCAGGGAAGTGGCGGTGGCCGGAACGGTAAACGCGGTTACCGCCGGCGGTGTCGTGTCTGCCTCAAGGGACGCCGAGAAAACCACGTCAACCCAGTAGTTTGTTGCATTCCAGGTCTGGTTGGGAAATCCGCCCGCTCCGTAAAGGTAGACGCCGTTGGCGCCGTTTTCACCGTTAGCAAGAGCCCGCAGAGGCGGGTTGTCAAATCCCGAATTGGCAAAATATGCTCCGTTGGCAGAATAGCGGCCAACGTTGGTGTGATAGGAGGCAACGTAAGCTGTGCCAGCGGTGATGGCCACAGGAGTGGCTAAAGGCATCTCCTGCCAGCCTGAAGCAGTTTCATTGGTAAAAGTGACACTGGCCAGTAAGGTGCCGCCTGTGGTCCACAAGTTGCCCACATGGGTGCCGGTGTTTGCTGCAGCCTTATAAAACCTCAGGGCAGTGATGAGTCCGTCTGCATTGCTGGTAAATTTCACGCCCAGCTCAACTGCGTTGGTATCAGAGTCTGAGAGAAGCGCAGGGATGACAGAATTGTCCCACAGGCTGTGAGGCGTCGATGTCGACTGGACCGCGGTGGTGAAAGACCAGCTGCGTTCCGATGTCAGGGGATTGCCGGTTACATCCTTCACCCCTGCCGGGCCACTCAGCACTTTTGCCGTGTAGCCTGTTGATTCCCCGAGAGCCGTAACGGGTGTCAGCGTTGCGGTATTGGTAGTGCCGTCGTAACTTACTGTCGCTGATATCAGGGTGCTTGCGGCATCGCGCAACTCAAATGTGGAACTGTTGATAGTCGCTACATCCATCGGCTCACTGAATACCGCTTTGACCGGTGTGGCAACGTTTACATACAAAGCTCCGTCGGCAGGTGAGACTAAGGTCACAGTCGGTAAGGTATCAACACTGCCGGCTTCTACTGCTATCTGCTGAAAGACAGCGCGGGCTTGTTGGTATCGTGTTTGCGCCTGTATCAGGTTGTTGGGGAAATATGAGTTCCAGTCTCCTCCCGGTGAGGTTTTTGCGAGCAGGTTGTCGATCCACTGCACGTAAAATTCGGCATCCGCAATACTTGCGCGCACAGGAGCGTTATCGACCAACACAAATACAGCGGCTGTATGGACCTTGTAACCATTACTGCTCATGCGGCGAGCAGCCAGCCAGCCACTCTTTGCAAAAGTAACGGTTGCGTTTAAGCTCGCCGGAAGACCCGGCGCAACCGACCCTTGTCCGCTGGCCACGACGACGCCGTTTTGCACCAGCTCAATTGTCCCGGTAAGGTTCTGATTTGCTGTCCATTGAATTGCGACCGGTACGCTGCCACCGCCAGATAAATTGATCTGGTCTCCAGGCGTTGCGTTTCCGTTAACCGTCAACTGCAGAAACTCATTGTGCCCGTTGCGTGATATCACTGTCCTGCCCTGGGCTATCCCCTCAATCCAATTGCGGTAGGTTAATTCTCCATCCGCCGTTTGGGCATAGGTGAGAAAGGTTCCCACCCCTGAATTACAAGGGAAGTCCGAACCTCCTGCAAAGCCCGGACGAAATCCGGTATTTAAGAGACGGTAATAGGCATTGATGAAGGAATCGTCACCGTTAATTGCATCCTCGGAGAGGAAATCAACGGTTCCCAAAGCGACCTCTACCGGATATTCAACAGGGCCACAGCAATTGAGGTCCTGGGGAATACCATCTCCCAGATATTGCATATGGGCAAACCCGGCGATGCCATTCTGCTGGTGCACCCAGTCAAAAATCGGATACGTATATTCTTCCCATATCTGATGAGCCTCTGAAAGCCCCAGGGCGAGTATATGCCCGCCAAGGGCCTGGTGTGGGTACTCGAAGTAGGTTGCATCCCAATGCCACTCTGCATCCCAGTGGACAATACGTCCAGGGGTTGATATTGGATCATCCAGTCCGTTCACCTTTGGCAAGTCAAGAATTGGATCCTGTACCTCCCCATTACCCATATCTGCCAGCAATGAAATGACCGACAAATTCTCGGCGTTCATGGTATCGTACATAGTCTGCATATCTATCGGAGCTCCACCACAGCTTCGGTGCACATGCAGATCGCCGGTATACCAGCCAGCCGGTTCCAGAGTAGCAACCTGTGAGGTAATAACCACCGACGCACTCATGCTGGCTGACACATTGCCGGCGGCGTCTTTTGCCCAGGCGTAGAGGGTCTTGTTTCCGGCTGTGGAAAATGCGTAGGAAGTTTGAACCGTCGACGACCATCCGCTGGCAGTTGCCAGAGGAGCGGTGGACGATTCATTTACCAGGTAACCAGTCACCCAAACGTTGTCGGTTGCTGTAAACTCACTGATTGCAACAGTGAGGGAAGAGGCTGTGGGGGGAACGGTGAATGCTGTTATTGTGGGCGGGATCGTATCATTTGTTTCACTCGGGCTGAACACCACGTCTACCCAGTAATTACTGGAGTTCCAGGTCTCGGTCGGGAATCCGCTTGTCCCGTATTTGTACACTCCGTTACCGCCGTCCTCGCCGTTGGCAAGTGCTCGCAGTGGTGGCGTATAATGATTCGTTGCAAAATAATCCGCTGTAAATGCATAATACCCGGCAGATGAATGGTATGAGGCTACATAAGTTGTACCGGCCTGAATGGCTACGGGGGGTGAAAATTGCACCTCCTGCCAGCCAGAAGCCGTCTCATTAATGTATGTGGCGCTGGCCAGCAATGCACCTGTGCGAGCCCATAGGTTGCCAGTATGCACTCCGGTATTGGCCGCACCTTTGTAAAAACGCAATCCTGTTATATACCCATTAATATCGGCTTGAAATTTCACACCCAGTTCAAGGGCTTGACCGTCGGTCACAGCCGGCTGAGCCGGTGTGTCCGATACATTCCACATAGTGGCTGAATGTGATGGCAGAGGATATAAAATGAATATCCAGCTAACCAGCATAAGAGCAACTTTCTTTGTTAATATTTGTCTACTTCTCATATTCATGTGCCTCTCACTAAGGGCCAATCCGGAGGAACCATGAGTCTGTCGGTTGAAAGATTCATAGTGTGTAACTTAATATTAATCCGGATATGCCTGTTTCTGTTCAGTGCCCCCGCGGGGTATTTAGTACAAATTCCCCTCGGGGGAGTAAGCACCTTCACGTAATTTTATAGTATTAGAAAAACAAGTTATAAAGTTACTGTATGACATAGTCGTTTTTTTACTGTTGTTTTTTGGGTAATCATGCAAAAACAGGGAGATCCGTTCTGGAAAAGGGCGTAACCGCAGGTTTGGTAATTCTTGTTATTCAATTTTTCCACAGTCAAACAACAATCTCCTGTAGTTCCCACAGTGCGCTGCTCAGATAGGTGTCACGCATAGGAGTTTCTCTATTCACATGATGAATTTTCGAAAGTCTATCTCTCCCTCAGGAAAAAAAAGGACTCAAATTACATATGATACGGTTTTTGATTTGCATATTCTGTGCCATGAAAGAGGCGTGAAGCAAGAAACATGGTGACTATTGGGTAACAGACCGGTTTCAATGGAGAGTTTCTGACAGGTTGTTAAATAAATCAGGGTTTCCATCTTCTTATTTTTATGCACGTCGAGCAATCTGAAACGAAGTGCAATGAATGGATAAATAATCCGATCGCTGTCAGCGATAGTTAGTAGAAACAGTGAGATAATAAAAAAAGAGATACTTTGTACACTAATCTTTGAGCTGACTCTACTGCTTACTGGTATCGAATCGAGGGTGAAACTCCGGATAAGTGGAAATTTCGTTTCCGTTTGGGTGGAATTATTTTTTGGATTTGCGGAAAAGTGATACTCGCGTTACTGAGTTTGCTGGTAATGCGATTTTTTGTTTATTATATACCTTAATATTATGAAGATAGTTGTTAAATAAAAAAGGTAAAACCAGAGTGGAGACTGCCAGTCGGAATGGGGGTGCACTCGTCATTGATCTAAATGGTTAACACCTGAAACCTCTGTCGTTGCGCAGCTCCCTGGTGGAAAATATTTATCAACGACTCAGTTCCACGGGTTCCTTGAGAGTTTCTCTCACCAGGGAAGCTGTTATTGTCACAGCCGGTTCCTCCATCATGTCCAGATGGTCGCCTGGCATCAAATGAACGACCATCTTCTCCCGTGCGAGCCCGGCCCACAGAGGTTCAGGATCGTTTTCGGAAGACCTGAAAAGGACAACGCTCCCTTCGAACGTGCGGGGTTTATACCTCCAACATAGCCGAGCTGAAGTATTCGCGAATTCTTCTCCAATAATTTGCGTTGTTAACTCAATAGTACTGGATGCTCCACCCGATTTTTTAGTTTTCCATCTGAGTTTGCAGTTAAGTTTTGAGAAAAAGGAACGAAGGCTAAGTATCATTTGTTTCGTTGTCGCGGCCATAAACCATGGAGCATGGCGCCAGATTTTACCGAAGGCATACCTCATCCCATTTATCAGACCGAATTGTGCAGTGCGTCTTAAATGGCGGGCAATTATGTCTCCTAAAGTTTCCGGTCGTTCTATGCCCGCTTTTTGAAATATGGCTGATTCTTCCTCCCTGGAAATTTGAGGGTTGTTCATTATAAAAGTGTCAAATAGCAGAACTGGACCCGCCATTTTTTCTCCCTGAGATTGAAGCTGCTGGGCCATTTCAAAGGCAATGATGCCGCCGAAACTAGCCCCGCCGATCAAGTACGGTCCGGTCGGTTGGACAGTCTTGATTTCGTCAATATAGCGGGCGGCCACTTCCTCCAGGCTAGTGCTTTTATGAAAGGGATTTCCCATGCCGTCGAAACTTGTTTCCCCTCGCACGGCATAAACGGGGATATCCGGCCCAAGACGCATGGCCAAGGGTCGGTAGAAGAAAATGCCACCGCCGCCTGCATGGATGAGGAACAACGGGGAATTGGGTCCATTTGGTTGGAGGCATACAACCTGTGATACTGGATTCTTGGTTGCTTCATTAATTATTTGCGACAGCGCTTTGATAGTTGGATTCTTGTGCATTGCACTGACGGGAAGCCCTTCTACGAAAACGTCAAAATTTTCTCTGATTTCTGTTAACATCTGATCAAACAACGCCGAATTTCCACGCAACTCGAAAAAATTGTCATGGATGCCAATTGGGCGCACGTCAAGCAAGCGTTCCCATATAGCATGAAGTTTACGCTCTGTCTCTGTTTGCGGTTCAGAATCGTCAATCCTTTCTACATTCAATTTATCGACCAAAAGATCATTGATCGTTTCAACTGTCTGAGCAATGAGCAGTTCCTCCAGCGGCAGATTTACGTCGAAGTGTTTTTCGATTGCGACAATCATGGCAATCGCCATTAACGAGTCTCCGCCAATGTCGAAGAAATTTTCGTTCAGGCCCACCTGCTTTCGGTGCAGCACCTCGCACCAGATCTCCATTAGTTCTACTTCGATCGGGGTTGGCGTCCTGCCTTCACCATGCAAAGTGCCACTATTTTCGACGGGAGCTGGTAGTGCCTTTCGGTCCATTTTTCCGTTTGAAGTCCGCGGAATTTCTTCCAGTTCGACAAACACTGCCGGCACCATATAGCTTGGCAGTGTCATTCCCACCCAATTGCGGAGTTTTTTTGTCGTTGGCATACCCTTGGGACCCGGCACCACATATGCGACTAACCGATTCCCCCCTTCCTCCGTGTGTTGCATGGCAACTACTGCCGCATTGATGTCCGCATGGTTACTGAGTACCTTTTCTATTTCTCCAAGTTCCACACGGAAACCTCGGATTTTTACCTGTTCATCGATGCGGCCGACGAACTCGAGCATACCATCCGACCTATATCGGGCAAGATCTCCAGTCCGATAAAGCCGTCCGTCGATAGAGCTGTCGAAAGGGTTTGGAATAAATTTCTCGTTCGTCAGCTCAGGCCGATTCAGGTAACCACGCGTAACACCAGCCCCGCCGATATAGAGCTCGCCCACAACTCCTATTGGAACAGGACGACGGTAACGGTCCAGGACGTAAGTCTGCGTATTAACGATCGGTCGACCTATTGGAAGCGACTGAGCCTTCGAGTCAACGTCCCAAGCTGTCGATAAAACAGTTGTTTCTGTTGGTCCGTAGGCATTCACGATTCGTTGAGAGATAGACGGCCCCAGGTCCCGAAGCAGAATAGGCGACAGCGCTTCTCCGCCTACCATGATTCGTCGTAGCGACGACAAGGCGTCGATGCCACCAGGCAGCAGCATTATCATCCGGAGAAAAGATGGGACATTTGCTAAATGTGTTACAGCGTATGTTTGTATGAGATTGGGAATGGACATGGCGTTTTCTCTCTCCATTCCCGGCCAGAGTATGACATGATACCCCCGCGTGAGAGACCATAGGAGATCAAGGACAGATGGGTCGAATGAGATGCTTGTAACGGCGAGGCAGACACCGGGGTCTCGACCGTATATGAGATCCATTCCGGTAAATAAATTCATGACATTTTGTTGTTCAACCATTACACCTTTGGGCTTGCCCGTCGAACCTGAGGTGTAGATAACGTATGCGAGATTATGGCCGCCATGACTGTTCCTTTTGTGGTCATGGAAAACGTTGGACTCGGTGATGACGTTGTCTTCGTCCACCGAATAAACAGGCACGTCAGCCGCAGACAATCGATCCCTCGAGAGTTGGTTGGATACCACAACCAGTGGTCGTGCGTCCTCGATCATGAAATGAAGACGATCTTGGGGATAAGAAGGATCGAGAGGCATATAGGCAGCACCCGTCTTCAGTATTCCGAGCATGCCGGCAACCAGGTCGAGACATCGCTCCATACAGATTCCGACCACGGTCTCTGGACGCGCTCCTGCTTCGCGGAGTTGCGATGCAATCTCTTCGGCCTTTTGGTCCAGCTGGTGAAACGTCCAGGTGTCGCTGCAGCAGGTAAGGGCGGGCGCATCAGGTTTTCTGGCAGCCATTTCCGCAAAACTGTGTTGGATGGAACTCTCTTTTGGGAAAGGGCATTTGGTGCGGTTCCATTCTTCCAACAAGAGCCATCGTTCTTTTACGGGCAACAGCTGCAGTTCAATGAGGTCCGTGTCCGGTTGCTCGGTGAGAGACTGTATTGCCATGGCAAGGTGGGCAAGCAGCCGTTCCGCCGTCGGGTCATCAACGTAAGCGCGGTCATTGGCAATTTCCAGAAGCAAATCCGGCTCGCCGTAAGCGTATACCGTGATTGGAAATCTCGATTGCCCTCTTGTCTCGAATAGACGGGAGGTTAGGGCATCTCCTTCAGAACACAGCGCGGATTCGAGCCGTTGAGTGTTGTAGACAACGATGCTGTGGAAAAATTGCTGATCTTGAGGGACGCCGCTGTATTTCTGGACGGCGATATGAGACGCATTCTCATATGAGCGCTGAGCCACAAGCTGAGTTTGAAGATCTTTGAGCCAGTCCAGCACCCGCACTCCCTCACTTATTTTTACTCGGACCGGCAACATGTTGATTAAGCACCCAACGATTTCCTCCCCGGCGCCGTCGCCGTCGAAAGCCGAATGGCGACACTCACGAATGGTCCCAAACACCACATCGTCCTGGCCGCTGAACTGGCTGAGGACAAGAGCCCATGCACCTTGAATGAGCGTGTTCACGCTTATCTCATGTGTTCTGGCAGCCGCTTGCAATTGTGAGGTCAGTGCTTGCGATATGTACGTTTCATGTTTACCGAAATTCCCACTTTCGTGTGAATTTTTCATGCGATGAAGCCCTGCCGGTGTAGGCTCGGTAAAGCCTGTAAGCAATTCTTTCCAGTAGGGTTCTGAGGGCGCCATGTCGTGAGCAACCCGCCGCTTTATATAATCGGTGTAGCTCCGAGGTAATTGGAGGTTGAGGTCTTCGCCGTTTTGGAACGCTTCGTAGAAGCGGAATAACTCCTGAAGCAGTATAAGGCGAGCACGGTCATCAAGGATCCCTTTCCAAGAGGTGAAAATGAAGCGGTAGTCCAATTCACCCATGCGAAAAAGAGCAACCCGAAACAACATGCCCACCTGATGATCGAACCCGCGGACTCGATCATCTTTTAGAAAAGTTTCGAACAGTTGTTCTCGTTCTTGAGACGACAATTTCGACCAATCGTGTTCGTCAAGCGAGAGTGTTGCCTCATCGAGTGAAAATTGGCTTGCTTTGCTGTTGTCATCCACCATGAAACGCATACGTAAGGCTTCATGTCGATCTACGAGGCGCTGCCATGCCAATTTGAACGCTGCCTGGTCTAATGATTCGTGAAGCGTACCAATAACTTGATCGACGTTAGTACCGGATCGAGGGTCGGCAAGAGATTGGAATAACATGCTCTTCTGTATTGATGTAAGGCTGTATGTAACGGGTCGATCTGATGGGTGCTTCATCGTTAATCCTCTAAGAATTCACAAGGCTCTATACAATGCCATGGCAGTATACTAAAATTTTCTTGCCTGTTATATGGAGCGATGGGGGATCGAGTACAGCGGGGAAGTTTTGCTGATACTGAGGCAACTCGATCATTGCAACACATCGGCTCTGTAGCAAAAACAATTTTGAACCTATCTCGCTTCCTTGAATTAGCTGGGTCTGTTGATGTGGAACCTTTCAGCTGCTAAGTTTGCGAAACAATCGTTATACCGTTTTAAGGTCATTGATCCGTACGTCGATGTCGGATAGTAAATTAAAAATAAACGATGAGATTGCGGTTACAGGTCAATTTTTCGCTGGAACTCTTATGTCTGGCAATCCGTAACTGCCTTAGTACAGCTACTTTTCCAGCAATGAATCAGGGGCAGAGCGGCTAAGGTGGTTGCCAGTGGAATGACCTTCGTATGGCGTCACAAAGCCAGTTGATTCAGTCACATGATGAGCATTTGTCTCAATCAAAAATGCATTGCGACGACCTCTCTGCTTTTCGTCACCTCATTTTACAATTTTACAACTGACCTCAGCTCTAACTTTATTTATTCCCCCGGAATATTCGGGCTGAACAAACGAGTATAGTTTTTGAGTATGCACATAATCATAATTTAAATTTAAACACAACCCCGAGGATATGTTTTTCCATTGTGTCATTTCTGACCCCCATTTTTACGATCAGTATTTGGGATAAGCACTTCCACAAGGAGGCAAAGTACCAGGAGATGCAGGCGAGGATTGGTAGAGTTGTATTGCAGTTTCCGAGAAAAAATTATACCCCCCGCTGTACGTTTTAGCGCTCAAGATTGAGCCGGAGATAATGAGAAAATCGGGATACTTTTTTGTTAAAGAGGCCGGAACGTATTGTCAAGAGATGTAATTTTTTATAAGAATATACTCAATTTCTTTGTTGCATGGGGTACCGCAAGTAGTATGATGTTTGATATGGTTTTTGGCGAACATTTGGAAAGTCGTCGATACAGAAGGCGTATAAAAACCCTTCTTTCCCTGTTTCATGCGACTCGTAGAATTTCAAAGGAGACTTTGTGGGACCCTGAAACTTTCAGAATAAGCAGAAATCTCATACTATCCCAATCATATCTGAAATGAATAGTACGTGCAAAATGCAGCAAAAATCTCATGCTTCGTCGTGGTTTCTCAATCCAAACCCAAATATTGAAGCAAAAGTGAGATTGTTCTGTTTTCCATATGCAGGGGGCGGCGCTTCGCTGTTTAGAACCTGGTCCAGAGGTTTACTGCCTGATGTTGAAGTATGGGCAATGCAACTGCCTGGACGAGAAAACCGCCTGCAGGACGTTTTGATTCGTGATCTTCCCGAGGTGGTCGAAACGTTAGCACACGTTCTGTTGCCATATCTCACCCTGCCATTCGCATTTTTTGGTCATAGTCTCGGAGCATTTATAGCCTTTGAGCTTGTCCGTAAACTCCGTATAAAAAATGGACCAGTCCCGCTCCATTTACTTGTTTCTGGTCAACGTGCTCCGCACATTCCGAATCCCTTTCCTCCCCTGCATCAATTACCCGACCCTGACTTTCTTGAGGGATTAAATCACCGGTATAGTCACATCCCTGAATCAGTACTGCAATGCAAAAAATTTATGCAATTATTACTCCCTGTTTTACGCGCGGATTTTACAATGCATGAAACGTATAAATATAAGGTTGATGCTCCTGTGGATTGTCCAATAACCGCTTTTGGTGGTCTGCAAGATCCAGAAGTTGGGGAAGATGACCTCTCTTCATGGGCAGACCAAACCAACAATGCATTTACCTCGGAGATGTTTTCGGGGGATCATTTTTTTCTGGAATGTTCACGAACAGATATTCTTCGTGCTGTTGCTAAAACTTTAAAACTCAGATGTCTGATGAGTTAGAATAAAAAACGGCTGACCTGAGAAGGTATATGGAGGAAAACTAATATGAGTGATCATTCTGACAGTATTGCCGACCACGCAGAGAACAAAGATGCGTTGCCCCGGCGATTACCGGATAGGGAAATTGGCGGCGTCTCACGACAACAAATAAAAGACTTAACGCCTGGCATATTGGCCATCCCCGAACGACGGTACGAACCTTTTCCCCTGACCGATATTCAGCAGGCATACTTGATAGGCAGAAGTGGAACTTTTGGGCTGGGAAAGGTATCAACACACCTTTACATGGAAATGGAGAGCGTTGATCTGGACATCAGCAGATTGAATTTTGCATTGCAAAAGATGATTGAGCGGCAAGACATGCTCCGGGTTGTCATAAGGCCTGATGGGCAGCAACAGGTTCTGAAAGAAGTGCCTCCCTATAAAATTGCGGTTGCAGACCTGCACGATAAAGCTTCCCAGGAAGTCGAATCTGCTTTAAAGGCCACACGCCAAAGTATGTCGCACCAGGTTTTGCCAAGTGATCAATGGCCGATATTCGAAATTCGTGCTTCTCGTTTGAATGATCGAAAAATTCGGCTGCATTTAAGCTTGGATGCGTTGATCCTGGATGGGAAGAGTGTTGCACTTTTTTTCTACGAGTGGTCAGCGTTTTATAACAATCTCGAAGCGCGCTTGCCCACTCAAGAGCTTTCCTTTCGGGACTTTGTCGTGGCAGAGATTGCTTCGAGAAAATCCACAGGATATCAGCTCGATTTGATGTATTGGCAAAACCGTATCTTGTCACTGCCAATGGGACCCGACTTGCCTCTGGCGAAGAATCCTTCGGTCATAGAGAAGGGAGAATTTGTCAATCGAAGTGGCCATCTCGATTCCCGACAGTGGAATGCTCTGATGGCGCAGGCGCGCCAAAGGGGATTGAGTCCATCGGTGTTGCTTCTGGCTACTTTTTCGGAGGTGCTCAGGTTGTGGAGCAAAAGTGATACATTCACAATCAACATGCCAATATTGAATCGTATCGCCCGTGATCAGCGACTGAAAAATGTGATAGGCGACTTCACCTCGAATGTTTTGCTTGCCATTTGTAATTGTGAAGAACCCACTTTTGAAGCGCGGGCGCTTCAACTGAAGCAACAGCTTCGTGCTGACCTGGAGCATAGTTCGGTAAGCGGGGTCCGGGTCCTTCGTGAGCTCAATAAAGTGCGTGGGCGTGATTTCGGGGCGACTATGCCTGTGGTTTTTGCCAGTCTGTTGGGTACACCAACGCCGGGCACTGATTCTGTAAGTGCAGCCTGGTTTGGTGAATCGGCCTGGCTCGGCGAGAACCTTTACACCATTACCCAGACCCCTCAGGTCTGGTTGGAGTGTCAAGTAAGTGAGCGCTCTGGGGCATGGGTTATCGATTGGGAAGCAGTGGAAGATATTTTTCCAAAGGGCCTCCTGGATGACATGTTTGCTGCCTATTATCGGCTGCTGCACCGGCTGACTGATGCAGAGGAAAGTTGGCAGGAGAGTCGGTATGAAATGGAAAACCAACTGCTGCCGCATGGTCACCTTGCTGAGCGTTTGGCTGTCAACGCCACTGAGTCTCCCATCTCAGAAAAACTGATCCACTCGTTATTTTTTGAACAGGTATCCGAGCGGCCGCATCAACCGGCGGTGATTAGCCCCAAACGGACTTTAAGTTACAGCGAACTGCAGAAAAGTGCCAATAAAGTGGGCCACTGGCTTCAGCAAAAAAAAGCGCGTCCAAATTCACTGGTTGCGGTGGTGATGGAAAAGGGTTGGGAGCAGGTTGTGGCTGTGTTGGGCATTCTTAGTTCTGGAGCTGCATACATTCCTGTTGATGCCAGTCTTCCCGAAGAGCGTATCCTGTATCTCCTTGAAAATGGACAGGTTTCATTGGTCCTCACGCAATCCTGGTATGACCATAAAATTAAATGGCCCAAGGGAATAGAGCGGTTGTGCGTGGACCAGGTCGACCAGCTGGCTTTGGCTGAAAGTTCTATAACACCATGCCAGGGGCCAGAAGATCTGGCGTATGTAATGTATACCTCTGGTACCACGGGCCAGCCTAAGGGAGTGATGATCGACCATAGAGGGGTGGTCAACACAGTTCTGGATATTAATCAACGTTTTGGGGTGACATCTGCAGATCGAGTCCTGGCGCTGTCGGCACTCAACTTCGATCTGTCCGTCTATGATGTTTTTGGCATCTTGGCAGCGGGTGGAACCATGGTGATACCCGAAGCCTTTGCCAATCGAAATCCGGCGCATTGGGTTGAGCTGGCACTCCAGCATCAGGTGACGATATGGAATACAGTGCCCGCCTTGATGCAGATGCTTGTTGAGTTCCAGGCGGGTCGGTCTGAAAAAATACCGAAAAGTTTACGGTTGGTTATGATGAGTGGTGACTGGATTCCGATGGATCTGCCCGACCAGATCTGGGCCATGGGAGACGGTGTTGATGTAGTAAGTCTTGGCGGGGCTACGGAGGCTTCAATTTGGTCGATTCTTTATCCCATTGAACAGATTGACCATTCGTGGGTAAGTATTCCGTATGGAAAACCGATGGTTAACCAACACATTTACGTGTTGAATTCGGCGTTTACGCCTTGTCCAGTATGGGTGGCGGGCCAGCTCTACATCGGGGGTATTGGTTTAGCCAGGGGCTACTGGCGGGATGAAGAAAAGACGAATGCAAGTTTTATCACGCATCCATATACAGGAGAGAGGTTATATCGTACTGGTGATATGGGCCGCTGTCTCCCCGATGGCAACATTGAGTTTCTTGGTAGAGAAGACTCTCAGGTCAAGATAAGCGGACACCGCATTGAGCTGGGCGAAATCGAAACAGTCCTTAAAAAACATCCCCGGGTTCAGGCAACGGTGGTCATGACGGTGGGGGAGGAGCGAGAAAAAAGGCGGTTGGTAGCCTATGTCGTTGCGGATTTAGAGGTAATTGACAGTGGGCGGACAAAGGCAGACGAAGCCTCCGATCCATTAAAAATTACGATAACATGTTCTGAGAAACGGGAAATTGGAGCAAAGAGGCTGTTCGCTGGAGAGTTGAGAGACTTTCTTAAGGGTAAGCTACCTGAATATATGGTCCCTCTCAGTTTTGTTCTGTTGGATGCATTGCCTTTGTCAGCAAATGGCAAGGTGGATCGCAGGGCTTTACCAGAACTGGCGGAGATAGAGCTTAAAACGGAGATCGCTCAGGTGGCACCCGGAACAGAGATGGAGAGGGTTCTTGCGGGCATCTGGCAGGAAATACTTGGCATCAAGAATATTGGGGTAAATGAGAACATTTTCGAACTTGGCGGTGATTCAGTGAAAGCCATTCAAATTATCGCCAAAGCCAATCAGATGGGCCTCCTGCTCTCACCCAGAGATATATTCGAGCATCAGACCATCGCCGATTTGGCAATGGCTCGCGGGGCCATCCGTGACACGAGTGCATCGTCAATTAAGCCAATTTCCAGGCAATTGCGTCAATCAAAAGACCCGCGATAAGTTGATTAGACCGTCAAAAAAGGAAAAAGCAATGCCAAATTTGAATCATGTTTCGGGATCGAATGAAGGAACGTCTTGTTCCGATGTTAAGAGGGACGACGTTTTTATTTTTCCTGCATCGTTCAGTCAGCAGCAGCTGTGGGTGCTGGACCAGCTTGATCCGGGCAGCGCCTATTATAATTTGCCCATTGCCTATCGTCTTGAAGGTGTGCTCGACCTGCCTGCTTTGCAAGCCAGCCTGGAGGAAATAGTCCAACGCCACGAGGCTCTGCGCACCATTTTTGAGAGTCAGGACGGGAAGCTGGAACAATTGATTGTGGCTTCATTGAAGCTGGAATTTCCGGTGGTCGATCTAGTGGACCAGGCTGATCGAGAAGCGGAAATGCAGCAGCTGGCGAATAAGGAGGCGCAACTGTCGTTTAACCTGCAGAAAGGACCACTGTTGCGCGTCAAGTTGTTTCGGCTGGCGGAGAAAGAACATGTCCTGACGCTGGTAATGCACCACATAATTTCCGACGGCTGGTCCATGGGGGTGTTGTTTAATGAATTGAAAGTCCTTTACGGGGCGTTTAGCCAGGGACAACCATCACCTCTGGTGGAACTGCCGGTACAGTATGCCGATTTTACCGTCTGGCAGCGTGACTGGCTGCAGGGTGTTGAATTGGACCGGCAGTTGGGGTATTGGAAGAAAAGCCTGGCCGGCCTGAATGTTTTGGAGCTCCCCAGCGACCATCCGCGGCCGAAAGTACAATCCCATCGAGGTGGATGGCAAAACCTGTCCATCTCCCCTGAATTGACGACTGCCCTCAAAGCTTTGGCCAGCCAGAAACGCACCACGTTGTTCCTGGTCCTGACCGCAGCGTTTCAGGTTCTGTTGCACCGCTACAGCGGCCAGGACGATATCGCCATGGGCACCCCTGTCGCCGGTCGGAATCGTCAGGAACTGGAGGGTTTGATCGGGTTCCTGGTTAATACTCTGGTACTCCGCGGCAACCTTTCCGGTGATCCGACCTTTCTCGAACTGTTGGCAAGGGTGAGCGAAAATGCGTTTGAGGCATACGCTCATCAGGATCTCCCGTTCGAGAAATTGGTGGAAGAACTGCAGCCGCCAAGGGATTTGAGTCGCAATCCTCTTTTTCAAGTCATGTTCGCCATGCAGAATGCGCCTGCGGCTGAAACAAGATTGTCGGGTCTTACGCTCAGTCCGGTGTTCCTCCAAACTGGAACTTCCAGATTTGATTTGACCATGTTTCTGGGTGAGAACGGCAAAGGAGGACTGGAAGGGGCATTGGAGTACAATACCGATCTGTTTGAACCCGGTTCGATAGAACGTCTGGCTGGAAATTTTCGTGTATTGCTGGAAGGGATTGCCGCTCATCCGGACGGACGGTTGTCCGAACTGCCGCTGCTCACAGACCTCGAGCTTTATCAGCAATTGGATGAATGGAACCGCACGCAGGCTGATTACCGGCAGGAAAAAACCATTTCGCAAGCATTTGCAGAACAAGTGGCCCGGACGCCCGACTCGGCTGCGCTGAGCTACCGCGATACAACCTGGACGTATCGCGAGCTGGACCAGAGAGCCGACATGATTGCCCAACAACTCCGGGCAGCTGGTGCGTGTCCGGAAGCCATAATCGGAATCTGCATGGAACGTTGCTTTGATCTTGTGGCAGGCATGTTGGGAATTTTGAAGACCGGCGCAGCGTATTTGCCGATGGATCCGGCCTATCCAGCCGATCGCCTGGTGTTTATGGTAGAAGACGCCCGTCCACTCTTAGTGGTCTCGAATCGTAGGACCAGCGCGAGACTCTCTGCGCTGGATGTGCAAATCCACCTTGTGGATGGTGATATTGGTGGCGATGGTCCAAACTCCCGTCCCAATGATAAGGAAGAAAATGCACGTGGCAGCAGCTTAGCTTATGTGATCTACACCTCCGGTTCGACCGGGAAGCCGAAAGGAGTAATGGTCGAGCATCAGAACGTTATGAACTTATTTGCCGGGATGGACGCTGTCCTGGGTCGGGAGCCCGGGACCTGGCTTGCAGTTATCAGCGTTTCGTTCGATCCCTCTGTTCTCGATCTCTTTTGGACACTCACAAGGGGCTATCACGTCATAATTTGGCCGGGAATAGAGGAATCCGGGGACAATTCTATTCCTGATCTCATTCGCAACCACAGCGTTACCCATGTAATAACAGTCCCGTCATTTCTCCGCATGTTGATGTTGCTGCCAGGCGGGCCAGAGGCACTGGCGTCGCTGCGTCGGATCATCGCCGGCGGAGAACCCCTGTCGTCCAGCTTACTCCGGGAGCTTGGACCTGTTATCTCAGAACGAATAGTTAATATGTATGGTCCAACCGAAGCGACAGTTGTGTCTACAACGTGGGAGGTTGATCCACAGGCGGCATCGATTCCCATCGGTCGGCCAATTGTTAACATGAAGATTTTTGTTTTGGACCCTCATTGTCGCCTCGTGCCTGTCGGCGTGGTGGGCGAGCTGTATATAGGTGGAGCAGGTGTGGCGCGTGGCTACCTCAATCGTTCTTTGTTAACAGAAGAGAAATTTATTCAGAATCCGTTCGGCGGCGCTGCCGATGAACGCCTGTATCGTACCGGCGATCTTGTCCGGTATCGACCGGACGGTATGCTTGAATTCATCGGCCGTATCGATGACCAGGTGAAAATACGGGGTTTCCGGGTCGAGCTTGGGGAGATCGAGTCGGTGCTTGGTATGCATCCGGCCCTTCGAGAGGTCGTGGTTGACGCGCAGGACACGGAAAAGTGCGGAAAGCGACTTGTTGCATATGTTGTGCCTGGGCAGAGTGGTATGCCGTCGGTAAATGAGCTTCGGCAATGGGTGAGGCGAGAGCTGCCGGCATACATGATTCCCGGGGTCTTCGTCGCCCTGGACGAGATACCCAGGACTGCCAATGGGAAACTCGATCGCCGTTCACTGCCGTCACTCACCGGGAGTTGCATCCTGTCAGGTAATGCGGAAAAATTGCCGACATCCCTCGAGGCAAAGCTCGCCGAGATTTGGTGCGAGGTGCTCAGTATAGAACATGTAAGCTTAAACGATAATTTTTTTGAACTGGGGGGGGATGAAATATTATCCGTCCTTGCCGCGGATCGGTCAAGACGGGCTGGCTTGCAGATAGCGCCGCGGCAGTTTTTTGAACACCAGACACTTAAGAAAATTGCCGCCGCTTCAACTGCGATGGAGGAGCTGACTGCTTCGGAACCTGTCGGTACTAGTCGGTTTTTGCTCACACCTGTCCAGAAGTGGTTCTTCGAGCGTCAGCTCAATGATTGCCAACATTGGAACCAGGCATATGTCTTTGAATTGAAGGAGCAGGTCGACGTCGATCTTTTGGAGTCTTCGATTGCCCATGTCTTGTTACACCATGATGCTTTGCGCCTTCGATTCACGCAAGTGAATGGCACTTGGTGCCAGGAGTATGGTGACTCGGTTGCGTGGTTCCGGCTCCATCGTGAAGATTTGTCGGAAGTGCCGTCAGTGGACCAGCCGACGGCAGTGACGGATTCGGCTGCTCAACTTCAAACTACGCTGAGCCTGCGTAAAGGGCGCCTGTTTTGTGCTGCCTATTATGATTTGGGATCGACCAACTCCGCTCGACTCTTTATAGCTGTCCATCATCTGGCTGTAGATCTCGTTTCCTGGGTTATTCTGCTGGAGGATATGGAACTGGCCTACCGACAGTTGCTAATTGGCCAACGGGTAAGGCTTCCCGCCAAGACGACGTCTTTCAGGCAGTGGGCGCATCGTTTGAGCGATTACGCCAGCTCAGCCGTACTCCAGGAGGAAGCGGCTTACTGGCGCGCCATTCCAACCTCACCTGTACCTCTACTTGCGGCGGATTTGTCCGAAGACGGATTGGACGACGAGGCTTCGGCGGAGACGGTCGTCGTGCGACTGACACCTGATCAAACCCGGAACCTTCTGCAGCGGGTATCGCCTGTTTACAGAACTCAGATCAATGACATTTTACTTGCGGGCCTGGCGCTCACGTTCAGGCGCTATACACATACCGAATCGCTGCTGCTGTATCTCGAAGAACATGGGCGCGAAGAATTGTGGGAAGACGTCCACATCGGCCGTACAGTTGGGTGGTTTACATCGCTCTTTCCTGTAAACCTGCAACTCACGACTGATTCACCTGGGGAAGCGATAATGTCAGTTCGCGATCAACTGCGGCAAATACCTAACCATGGCCTTGGATACGGTGTTTTGAACTACCTGGTAAGTGATGCCGCAAGCACACCAGAACAATCGCGTTGTTACCAGCCAGAGCTGACTTTTAAATATTTAGGACAGGTTGACAGAGCTCTCAATAAAACGTCATTGCTGAGGTTGGCTTCCGAATCACCCGGTCCGATACACAGTCCAGGGGCTCAACGGCTGGCCAAAATAGAAATTAATGGCCTTGTCTTGCATGATTGCCTGGAGTTGCATTGGTCCTTCAGTCGCAGGCGCCATCGCAGGTCGACAATAGAGTCTGTCGCGCTTCTATATTTGCAAACGCTGAACGAATTGATTAAACATTGCCTGGATCTTGAACAAGACCGAGAGGGATCGTCATCCGTACCACCACGCAATGCTATTGAAGAACAGTTGATCCAGATCTGGGCTGCTGTGCTTGATGTGCCACAAGTCGGCATCTACGATGATTTCTTTGAGCTTGGTGGCAATTCTCTGCTGGCGATTCAGATGATTTCACGGATTCAAAAAACCTTCAAGGCCGAGATGCCTTTGCAGGTGATGTTTGAAGCCTCGACAGTGGCAGGCCTCGCTGAAAGATTGGTGAAAGTGATTGGCATTGCTTCAAAGAGCGAGCCAAGGCAGGCTGGCGCTGACACAGGTGGACTCGAACCGCGAACGGAAACGGAACGCAAGGTGCTTGCGATCTGGGAGCGTCTTCTTAACGTGCATCCAATAGGCGTACGGGATAGTTTTTTAGAGATGCAAGGCCAAAAGAACCTGTTCGAAGAGATGCTGACGGAAATTAGAAATACCTTTGGCGTTTTTGCTGAAGGATTTCCGGTCAAAACATTCTTTGAAGAACCGACAATCGAGGCATTGGCGGGAATCATCGACAGCAATATCGAGCAGAAGGATGCGTCGCTGGTCGTTTGTCTGCAACCCAGCGGAGCCGAAAGCCCGCTGTTTCTGATCCATGCGGGTGGAGGGTATGTGTTTTTCTATCGTGCATTGGCGTTGCGTCTGGGGAAGGATCGTCCGGTGTATGGGATTCGCGCCGAGACGGAATCGGATGGATTGAAACTTCCATTTGCCAAAAGTAAGAGTATTGAGGAGATCGCTGCACATTACATTTCTGAGATCAAGGCGGTGCGTCCGGAAGGACCTTACTCCCTGGGTGGCGCCTGCGTTGGTGGCGCCATAGCATTTGAGATGGCACGGCAGCTGAACTTGCGAGGCGAAAAGGTGGTGGGGGCGGTTCTTGTGTTCGACGGCTATGTGCACAACAACCCACTCACATCTCTAGAGGAGGAGGAGATGATCTTCGAAAAACTTAAATGCCAACCTCAAGTGAACCTTCTGCGTCTCTTACGTCATAGATGCAAAAAACATTTTCAGTATGCTGTCCAGAGAAAACCATGGATGGGGGCTTGGTATATTGCTTATAAGATTGTGCACAATGTACCATCATTAACTTTATCAACATGGGACGCAGCAAGACACAGGATAAGCAAACCCTTTGTACGATTGACTGCATTGGTCATCCAGTCAAAGGCATCTGGCACGCACGAAACCGCAGAGACGATGGAGCACAGACAAAAACGTTTAATGCAGGAATCCATGTCAGCATCTTTTAGGCTGTTGTTTCGCTATAAACCATGCTTTTATGAAGGCAGCATCGCGATATTCAAATGTAGCAACAGCTCGGTCGATATCGGGAAAACCTGGTTCGGCCTGGCGCGCGGAAAAATGTCCGAGTTCGAGATGCCTGGAGTTCATCTCGACATGATGGAAGAACCTGCGGTCAAAAAGACCGCGGCATTGGTCAGAGAGAGTCTCCAGTCTGATAACGGTATGCCGACGGCAGCGACTCAAAATCAGGACGCAATCAAGGACCATATCGCGGCCACTGCCGAAGAATTGTCACGCAAATCTGGCTATTCGATGCGACCATGATGGCTGAAGGGCAGAATTCGTGGCGCATTCCGTCAGGCCAGTCCCAGCTGAGAAAAAACGATATTCATGTCTGGGCGTCATGTATTGACGTCGCTCCAACCACTTTAGCGGCACTGGCGGCGAGCCTTTCCGACGGCGAACGAATGCGGGCAAAAAAGTTCAGATTCCGGCAACATCAAAACCGTTTTATAGCTCGACGCGGCCTATTGCGGGCGATTTTAGGTCGCTACCTTCAAATTGAGCCTGAAGGTGTGGATTTCAATTATACTCCATACGGTAAACCAGAGCTCACCAGTGAGTTCGGCAGTTCAGGTATTCACTTTAACATCTCCCATTCGGAAGCGATGGCATTGGTCGCAGTCACGGCAATCGGTCCCGTTGGCATTGATATTGAACGGATCAGGAGGGGTAAAGATGCGGCAGCACTGCTGGATTGGTGCTGCCGGCCATCTGAGCGCGAGTTGTTTGACAATCTTATTGCACAGGATAAACAGCTTGCCTTTTACAACCTCTGGACTCGCAAAGAAGCCTATCTCAAGGCAACCGGTGAAGGAATTACTGAGTTACTGCGCGAGGTTGAAGTGAGCTGTCTGCCAGAAGAACCCGCTCGCTTGATTGCGGTCTCCGGTGACTCAAGTATAGCTTTAAGATGGAGTATATGCAATCTTACACCCGCGCCTGAATTTGTTGCAGCAGTGGCTATTGAGGCGAAAAAAATGAGGCTTCAGTGTTGGGAAGTAGCTCCAGATGGATTTCCTGCTTCGGTCTTACTACCTGGATTCTCTAAAGAAATGTGAAAATGTTGCGAGCGTCACCAGATATTCCTGCCAGGAGGGAAAGGTAATTTTTCTTTCACGATAATTTGATTCCTTCTCATGGTAAATTATGCTAATTACGTAATCAGATACAGTTCCCTGTCTGAGCTTTAGAAAAGAAGATCAATCTCAGTGCAATTTTAGCGTCTCGCCATCTCTCCAGACTTCCCGATTTTGTCGACTCTGACGCCAAAAGCATCGATCCCCATGGTTGATGAGGTGGATTTCATGCTTGTGTATTGCAGAGTAGATGCATATTTCTGCTAGAAAGCCAAAAGGTCATACCTTAAAATCTAGTTGTGACAGCTGAATGGATAAATCAATCGGACCTCCTAAAGCGAGAGGAAGAGGAATAAGGTACAGTAATGATTAAAATGAGTAGGTCAGCTGTAATACTTCGTAACATCGCCAGCAACTGGGTGGGCTACGTCGTCAGTGCAGCCGTGACTCTGGTTCTGACTCCTTTCGTGCTGAACGAACTCGGCGCAGCGAGATACGGCATCTGGATTTTGACGTCAAGCTTCGTCGGCTACTATGGTTTCCTGGACCTTGGCTTTCGTGCTGGCGTCGCTCAGTACCTGACGCGCTATCTTTCTTTGCGGGACTATGATAAAGCAAGTGAAACTCTCAGTAGCGCCGTGGTTGCCCTTTCCCTGTTGGCAGGGGTAGTGGCCTTTCTCAGCATCTTGGGTGCTTATATAGCGCCTCGTCTCATTGCCATTCCATCTGAGTTTATGCATGAAGCATTTTGGTGTATCCTGATTGTCGGTCTCAGCAGTGCCATAGAAATAGTTTATTCACCATATGCGGCCATCTTCACGGCTATGCAGCGCTTCGACCTGTCGAACCTGATAGGGATAGGGACGAGATTGCTGACTGCAGTCGGTATTTTTACAACTCTCAAAATGGGTTATGGACTTATCGGCGTTAGCGCAGCTTTCTGCGGAGCAAACATAATCGACTATCTGATTCGCTGGCAAGTCGCACGCCGTCTGGCGCCAGAGCTGAATGTGTCCTGGCAGCGGTCAAATATTGCAAGATTTCGAGAGGTTGCTTCGTTTGGGGGGTGGAATTTTTTAATTTCGATAAATGCGTATGTTTACAATTATGTGCCAAATATAATGATTGCTGCATTCATGCCCATCGCAGCTATTGGGTACTACGCCCTGGCCACGGGCCTTCTCAGGAATGTCAATTCTATACTTGTTCCGATCGGCCAGGTTATCTATCCCGTGGCTGTTGAAATACACGCTAAGGGTAATAAAAACGAGCTCGTGCGTCTTTATCACGATGGCTCCCGGCTTATGATGCTGGTGATGATCTCCATCGTATTAGGTGCAATGTTTTGGTCTGATGATTTTTACCGTCTATGGGTTGGGGAAAAGTACGTGAGCGGGGCGCAATTTCATTCTGTGGCATTAGTCTTCCAAATTTTAATATGCAGCACCTTTACCACCTATATTTCCAGTGTCGCCGGGCAAATCCTGATTGGGGCGGGACGAGTGCAGGCAATAGCGAAGGCGCTTATTTGTGGTTCCATCTTGAACCTTTCGTTCAGCGTGATTTTGATCCGGCCATATGGTCTGGCCGGCATTGCTGCAGCGACAGTTATCGCTTCGGTGCTCATTGATTTGATTACTATTCCATTACTGTTGCAAAAGATTATGGGTCTCTCTATCAAGGATTTTCTGCGTCGAGCGTGCGTGCGTCCCGCCGCTACAGCCATGCTACAGGTCAGCATTATAATGACAACTCGCTACCTCATGGGAAGGCCGGAAAACTGGCAGAATCTTATTCTGCAGGGTTTTGTTGCTGGAATCGGTATAGCAATTACAGTAGTACTGGTTGGACTTACCAGATCAGAACAAGAAAGGTTTGTAATGACGCCAATGCAGCGCCTGCTCAGAAGAAATAAACCACACTAGAATTATCCTGATGTTAGGCAAATCTCCAGAATTTTGGTTGCGGAGATTTACAATTAGATGAGGAATTAACTGATACATGGTATTTGCAATGTACTCCAAGGATACAAGTTCTATTCAGTCTAAAGTTTCCAATGAATACGAGTGCTTTGAGGCTCTCGTCAAGTTGTCGGATTATTATATGGGCAACGAACAATTTGAGGCATCCGTCGCGTGTGCTCAACTGGCGGCTTCACAGGCTTTCTTCAATCATTGTGGTCTCTTTGCCAGCGACAAACTTGAGAATATTCTGCGAACCATCGGATGTAAAACCGTAGGGTCCGGTGGTAATGTTTCAAGAAAAAAACCAATTGAACCAAAACACGTGCTGCATGTTTTGAACGCAGCCAGGCATACGGGTGGTGATACGCGTTATGTTTGGAGATGGATCCAAGAGGACCCTGAGAGGACGCATTCCGTTGCGTTAACCAGACAAGGGCGCCAGGAAATACCTCAGTTAATGACTGATGCTGTCTCACAAGCCGGTGGCGCGCTGCATGTAATTGACAAAGACCACTCCTCCATTATCTCTGGGGCTAAAGAATTACGACGGATAGCTGAGCACGTAGACCTGATTGTGCTGCATCTATTTCCAGATGACATTACACCGATTATTGCATTTGGCGACGGCCATGATTTACCCCCAACCGTTTTTATTAATCATTCTGATCATACCTTTTGGTTAGGAGTTAGCATTAGCAATATATTTGTTCACCTCCGTGATTGTTCTTTGCCGCTATCGCAAGAGAGGAGAGGGATCCCGCTGGAAAAAATAGTTTTTCTGCCAACGCCGCTTGGTTCAATGCGTCGCGAATTGTCACAATCTGAAGCAAAAAAACAGTTAGGGTTCTCCGAAGATACGATCATATTACTTACCATAGCCACAGCCTTTAAATATGAGTCGATAGGAGAATCTAGCTTTGTAGATATTGTAACTCCGGTGCTTCAAAAACACAAAAATGCAATACTCTTAGCTGTAGGACCTGATTATACTGAGATATGGCAGAAAGGGCATGATAATACTAATGGCCGCATTTTGACATATGGCCAACGCTCTGATACCGCCTGTTATTATCAAGCAGCTGATATTTATATTGATTCCTTTCCTTTCTCTTCAATAACATCCTTGCTTGAGGCAGGGAGTTTTGGTTTGCCCGTAGTAACGTACTGCAGGTACTCCGAAGAAGCAAAGATTCTGGGCGCAGGAGCACCAGGGCTATCCGGGGTGATGTTTCAATCGACAAGTTTGGATAGCTTTGAAGAGACTCTTACACAATTAATAGATGATAAACCGTTTAGATTGGCCGAAGGTGAGCGTACAAAAATAAACATATTAGAACATCATTGTGGAAATGGCTGGCGGCGTCAATTGCATGAACTATATGCAAAAACGTGCAATTCTGCAGAAATAAGTTCGCTGCCGATAAAATCATGTGAGTACACTTTTAGTGAAATAGATATGTTGCTCAATCGCCTCTATAGTCAAAGAGCCAACTTTGGGGGGAGAATTAATCAATACATATATCTCTTATCATATGTAGAAAGAGTAAGAATACTGCTAAAATTACTGAAATTTGATCATTCCTTCTCTTTCAGTATGTTCTTGCCAGACTGGCTTGGAAAAAGAGTTAGTGGACATCTGCGCTGGTTTCGTAGCTTGCCAGGAGTGTTTAAATAATTACTTATCCGGTGATAAGTTTTTCCTTTATCTAGAATATTAACCCAGGGATACATTAACGTGGGGTAAATGGTAGATGCTGAGGGTGATACTGGCCTGAAAACACTTTTTCCATGCAACTATCTTCTTGTAATCATAGCATTAACTGTTTCGGTTTCCTCGCGTCAAAGTGGCAATTTGGACATCGGTGCAACGGTGGTGTAGCGGGGCATCCTACGTGGCTGACCTGGGTTTGACAAACCGAGAATAATGTTATGACAAAAGGCAAATTATTTAACGATCCATGCAGAAGACGTAATTTCTGGTGGGGGGATGTAGCTAATCGACCTGAACTGAGCCATTCAATCAATAAGAAATGAAGAGCAGGTAATATGACTGAAGTTTCTGTAATAATACCAGTTTATAATTGCGAATCGTATATTGAAGAAACAGTCAGGTCCGTCATGGAGCAGACTGAGAAAAGTATTGAAATCATCGTGGTGGACGATGGGTCCACAGACAACACGCCAGAAATCCTTAAGTCTCTTGCTGAAGAGGATTCGAGAATTAAGGTCTTTCACCAATTCAACTCAGGCAAGCCGTCAATTGCGCGGAATACGGGATTAAGAAACGCCAGCGGCAAAATCGTCAGCTTTCTGGATGGAGATGATCTGTATCACCCTGGAAAGATAGCAAGAAGCTTGGATGTATTGGCTATTTATCCGGAAATTGACGTGGTTTTTCATGATGTTAAATATTTGACGCATAATGGTGAAGAGAGGGAAGGGACTTTCCTCGAATCGGCAGGCTTTCAGGCAAAGGCTGCTGATTACCTGGAAGACGTCGGCGGGCGGGTCTCTGTCACCCTTCCTGAATTTTACAACTTTATGTCCACAACCGTCACAGGGATACATACCTCGTCGGTTATGATCCGCAAAGAAAGGCTGGATCGTGAAGACACCTGGTTTCCGGAAGATTTGGCAATTGGAGAGGACATAGACCTCTGGTTCCGGTTAGTAAAAGGGAGTCGCGTTGCCTATATTGACGAGGTATTAAGTTATTACCGGCTACACGATCAAAGCATCACAAAAAACGTTGAGGCCGCGCTCACGGGATCAATTGCCGCGCATTCCACAAATTTTCAGAGGGCACGAGACTTGTTGTCAATGAAGGAGAAGGCAACGTATCAAGCCAGGATATCTGGACAATATTTTTACCTGGGATTCCTTTATTTCCGAGAGGGACGTGTGGAAGAGGCAAGAAAGTCCTATTTACGTTCTTTGAAATGGCAATTCAAACCAAAGAGTGCAATTGCTTTGCTCAAAACGTTCGTTCCAGGAAAAGCTGTGCAGGCTTACCGCAAGCTCGTTGCCAGAATATTTCAATGGGGATTTTGATAATTGAATGTTATGTGTCCGCTATGTATGAGAGTGGAGGAAGGTGAGATGATTCAGAAGACATTGAACGTATCGGTGGTTTCATCGAGATGAATATACTGACCGTAGTTCCATGGGATCAGGAATTTGGTGGTGTGGCCTCCGTTGCCGGAAACCTTGGCACCTATTTAGCGGGAAAAAAAAATAAAGTTTTTTTCCTGCATCCCGGGCCGCAAAACATATTGAGCAAGGGGACTACCAAATGGGGGTTTGTTGGCTACACGTTGAGATTGCGTGTTCCTTTTATAAAAGGTCACTCGGCGAGAAGCCTCATTGCGTTTTTACTCTTTTTCCCCCCAACTCTTATCCAACTTATGTATGTACTTTGGATACATAAGATAAAAATAATCAACGTGCATTATCCATTGGAAGATTTCTTCTATTTTGCAATTTGTAGAAAACTTCTAAAGATAAAGCTGATTACATCGATTCATGGAGCCGATTTTTTTCCCTCTGGAAAACAGCAAGAGCATTACCCCTTAGGCATAAGATTCCTTCTCGCATCGTCTGATTGCATTGTTGCTCCTTCGAAGGCCTTCTTGCAGGATTTTATGACTCTTTTTCCGAACCATAAAAATAAAGGCTCCTTCATTCATAATGGCGTCAGTATCGATGAAATAAACGACTCCTCATATAATAACGAGATCATTGACGATAAAAAATACCTGCTGTGTATTGCTGCCCATAACCAAAAGAAAGGTATCGATATCTTGATTAACGCTTTTTCTCAGCTGAAAGCCCGAAACTCATCCATTCAACTTTTGCTTGTTGGGGATGGGCCATTGAGGCATGAGCATGAAGAATTGGTTAAAGCATTAGGACTGCAAGACTGGATCGTTTTTTTAGGGGAACGTGGCCGTAAGGATGTCATTCAGTTGCTGCATGGTTGTGAATTATTTGTACTTCCATCAAGATCGGAGCCTTTTGGAATTGTGATTACCGAGGCAATGGCCTGTCGTAAGCCGGTCGTGGCAACCAGAGTTGGCGGCATACCGGAGATAATCGAGAATGGGAACAGTGGAATCCTGGTCGAACCCGATAATCCTGTTTCGCTTTGTGAAGCGATAAACTCCGTTTTGGAAGACGAAGATCTCAGAACACGCTTAGCTGCTAACGGATACACGAGGCTATGTACGAATTTTTTATGGGAACACGCTGGAGCCAGATATGAAACTCTCTTTGCCAGATTATTGAATGGCTCCCGGTCTTAACTTAAAGACTGAAATCAATATCTGATAGTGTAATCTGAGAATTACTTTTTATTAACTGTACCGCAAACTTTCAACACCCAATGAAAAAAATACTGTTTATAGCATATCATTTCCCGCCAAGCAATGCCGTGGGCGGGCTGCGAATTGCCAAGTTCGCTCGTTATCTCCAGTCATTCGGATGGGAACCCACGGTATTGACTGTCAAAGACTGCTATCGCGACCAGTTGGACAGCGCAAGGCTGAAAGACCTCGGTGATATCAGAATCGTGAAGACTGGGCAGCTTCCAACTTTTACCAAGTTCCTGTTGTCGATCAAGAAGTTGGTTTCTTTGTTACGAAGTAAAAGGAAGATAATAGCAAGAACTGAGTTCGAAGATCAGTATGGGGAGAATCTCGGCAACACTCTGCCGGAAACACTGATACAAAGATTGAAGCGTTACTATATATCTTTCAGTTCTTTTCCTGATGAGGAGCGATGCTGGATCCTTCCTGCCGCATTGCAGGCGGTCAGGGAAGTCAGGCGAGGAAAGTTCGACTGCATAATGACCTCCAGTCCACCGCACTCTTCCCATCTGATCGGGGTAATTGTAAAGAAAGTTATGCAGGTAAAATGGGTGGCAGATTTCAGAGACCCATGGATTGATATACTTCCATACAGGTCCCACCTCCTGCGTTGTCGATTGTCCGATAAGATTGAGAAATGGCTGGAAAAACTCGTAATACATAATGCGGACAAGATTATCACGACAACGGATGAACACCGAAAAGCCATCATCGCCAGATTTCCGGGTGAGTCGCCACACAAATTTATATACATTCCCAATGGCATTGACAGCGATAAATTCAACAACTCTTTGCCAGAAAGGTTTGATGCGTTCACCTTATCGTATGCAGGAACTATCTATCTTAAAAGGACACCAGATCCGATATTCAAGGCGATACAACAACTTGTCGCTTCGAATAGGGTTAAGCCTGGTGAAATCAGCTTCAAACTCTTCGGTGACTGCGGGGCGATTGACGGAAAGCCGATAGGCCCGATTATCAAGGATCATGGTCTTGAGTCAATTGTTGAGGTTTCCGGACCGATCCCGTTTCTGGACGCAATAAATGTCATGCAGCGTTCGCATCTGCTCGTACTGCTGGCCACATCGGTCCAAGATATTAATATTCCCGCCAAAATATATGATTATTTTGGGTCCGGCACCAGGATCATTGCCATTTCTGAACCTGGTGCAGCCACCAGCCTGATCGAAAATACAAACAGTGGTGCATGCTTTGATCCGTCAGATATAGATGGCATTGCAGAATATATCTTTGAACTAATGCAAGACCCGGCCAGGGACCGCCTAAGAAATGATCCTTCGCTGTATGCACACTTTGACACTAAGCTCCTGGCCGGGAAACTGGCGGAGCAGCTTGACTCATTGACAGAAAAAGCCGATTGATGAGTCATTGTTTTAAAACAGCCTTTTTCGGGCTCGAGATAAGATATGCGCGCTGGAGTCGGGAACTTTTAACTTTCAATATGAAAAACTTTCGGATATCCTTTTTACGATGACAGGATGTCTTCTTTCCATCGTAATTGCTGATCTTCCGGGGTTCCTGGCGCATCGTGATATACTGGGTCGGACATCGGTTTTGAATTGAATCCTTCTCCCGCGACGATCGAAAAATTCACAGCACTGGTGAACCGTTAGGGTTGGCCCCAAATCCAATGGGAGTGTAAGCACATATGGGCATTATTCAAAATGTATATCATCAAATGCTTCTTATGCCAGGGGTGCCGTTTCTGTTTCGGCATGCACAGCGTAACTGCGCCACAATATTCATGATGCACCGCTTTACCCATCCTGACAAGGGAATTGAAGGGTTCGACCCCAGGCAATTCCGTAAGGGCCTGGAGTACCTTCGCAGGCACAAGCATGAGTTCCTTTCCCTGACGGACCTGTTCTCTCGATTAGCTGGAGATGGCCCTGCACTCGACGGAGCTGTAGTTTTCACTATCGATGACGGTTACATCGATCATGCCGAGATCGCTGCTCCCATTTTTGCCGAGTTTGACTGCCCCGTGACGACGTTCCTGACTTCAGGGTTTCTTGATGGCCAGTTGTGGATGTGGTGGAACAAGGTAGAATACATCTTTGCAAATAGCCGTAGAAAGACGTTTGAGCTGACGCTGAATGGAAAGATCAGCCAATATGATTTGAGCGATGAAAAAGCCATCAGTTCGGGCCTTGAAAATTGCATCCAACTCTGTAAGACCGTAGCAGGCGAGGAGCGGAACCAGTTCATCCTCGGTATGGCAGAGATTGCCGAGGTGGACTTACCAGATACTCCGCCGGACATGTATTCGCCAATGACCTGGGATGATGCGCGGAATTGTGAAAAAAACGGAATGACCTTTGGGCCCCACACGGTCACCCATCCAATTTTAAGTCAGTTACCTACGCAACAGCAGGCCGTTTGGGAAATATCGGAATCATGGCGGCGCCTCTGTGAGGAAGTTCACAATCCTGTCCCGATATTCTGCTATCCCAACGGCCAATGGCCGGATTTCGGCCCCCGGGAGATTGCAATTTTCAGGGATATTGGTTTATCTGGTGCAGTCGTCGGCGAGCCAGGATTTGCGGACAAGCCATCTTTCAATCATGACCAAGATGCTCCTTTCAAGGTTTGTCGATTTTCATTTCCCGATACTCGTTCTGACTTAATCCAATATGTTAGCGGTATAGAGCGTTGCAAGAATATTTTGAGGAGTAGGTTATGAGTTTATTGGATTTTACCCTCAATATCGTCGGTGGCCTGCGAGCGAAAATTGGCACGATACGCCGCGAAAGACGTTGGAAACACTTGAGAGCGCAGGGCATGCGACTGGGAGCGGATGTATGGCTTCCTGACTCTACATGGTTGGATCCAGACTACTGCTTCCTCATTACAATTGGAGATCATTGCGGATTTGGAGAAGAATGCATGATTCTGGCCCACGATGCCCAGATTGACGAATTTCTCGATGCAGCTCGCATTGGCCGAGTGGTGATTAATGAATCGTGCCACATTGGGGCGCGATCTGTTATTCTTCCTGGCGTCGAGATAGGTGCCAGAACTCTAGTGGGGGCGAATTCAGTGGTAAGCAGATCCCTGCCAGCCGACAGCGTTTGTACGGGAAGCCCTGCCAAGGTAATTTGCTCTCTCGATGAATACCTGGAGAGACACCGCAAGAAAATTGTTGGGAGCACGACCTTCCCCTACGAAAACGTAACACCATCCCCGGAAATGATCGAAAGGATGATATCAGCAACCCAAAATAGGGATGCCTATGTTACCGGTGGTCGTTCGGCAGAGCTTCGTGGCGAAGGAGGAACACCGCGAACCCCCCCGTACTAAATTGAGAAGCAGTCAACTGACACCCATATTTATACTGAATACTGTCGGTGGCTGAATGACAAAGTATGGTAACGTATCTTTAAGTGGAAGAAAGACTGGAAGTTTAAGGTTCAGAACACAGGCACCACTGATACTTTTTCATTCCTGGCAGGGACGCTTTCTCAGAAGTACTACCTTCGGATTATTCCCTTTTGCATTGTAAATCCGGAAAATTCTCTGAAGAAGATATGCCACATTTGGTACAAAATCCTCAAGTTGGTCAATGACGATCCGAGCAGATTTTATTTGTTGGATATTACTCATCTGATCGACCAACTACTGGGAAATTTTTTTCCAGAATAGATCTGAAATAGAAATTCATGAAAATATTCGCCAATAATATTCATATAGAGTAATGCTGAAATAGTACGACCGATAATGATCAACATCCTGAGAACATAAGACATATTGCAGAAATGATGATAACTGAAGAGAGAATTAACGAGCGAGGCAAATCTAGTCTTCTTTACAGTATGTTCTGTGTCTGGACTTTCTTTGTCTTATGTCGTCCTCAAGATTATTTCACATCCCTTGCGATTTTGAGACCTATCTTGACATTGGGTATACCGACCTTGCTGCTGTATATCTTCAGCACAAAAAACGGAGAGAAGATTTCCAGAAATAAACAATTCAGGCTTTACCGATATTTGATCCTGGCATTATTAATAAGCGTGCCGTTTTCATATTATAGAAGTGCATCCTTGAAGGATGTGTTCTATTATGCCAGTATTACTACGATGTTTTTTCTCCTCTTTTATCAGCTTGTCGATACTGCCTCGAGACTTCGCAGTCTCTTGTTTGCCTATTGTTTAGGCGTTTCTATATACGCCCTTTTTATCCTGAAATATGGCAATGTTTATGAGGACCGAATTTCTTTCGGCAATATGTTCGATTCAAACGATATCGTATTTTTTGTGATCAGTTTCATCACTTTTAATTTCTTGTTCCTGGGAAAAGATAACAAAAAGTATCAAAGAATTCTTGTTTTTCTTAATATTCTTCTTTGCTTAGTCGTAATACTGAAAACCGGATCACGTGGAGGATTAATAGCTTGTGTAACTATGTTCGCTTATTTATTTATCTTCAAAACAGTTACAATTAAAATACCTTTTATAATAAAGATAGCTCTGGTCTTGTTAGCAATAATAACATTGCAGTTATTCACCATAGATACTGATCGTTATAAAACTATTACTGAAATAGAGACCGATTATAATGTAACTGGAGAACAGGGACGACTGGCGATATGGCAGTCGGGGCTGAGAATGTTCTTGTCACACCCGCTAACCGGCATTGGGATGAACCGGTTCAGCGAAGGTCTTGGCAGAGACAGACAAGAACGTGGTGTTGTTGCGAGATGGCAGACAGCCCATAACAGTCTGGTTCAGATCGGTGCTGAGACCGGGATATTAGGATTAATTGTCTTTTGTTTGATGAGTTTAAATGTTTTCAGGATAACCGGACAGATCAAAAGAAAATCCCGATCCAAGGAATTGATCAAGGTCTCCGAGATGACCCGTGCCGGGTTCATTGGACTTTTTATCTGTGCTATGTTTTTGAGCCAGGCTTATTCAATTTACTGGGCTTTCTATATAATATTGACTGCGGTTCTGCAAAATATGTTTGATAAAGAGTCTGAAGCAGTGGAAAAAATCGCCTGAAATCGGGTATACGGAAATCTTGCATTATGGCTTTAATCGATCTTATAAAATATTGGTTTTTCAAACCCCTCCTCGCTAACTCAATAAAGCAGCAAACCAATAACGAACTTCGGGATATTGGATTATGGGATCTGCAGCAAAACCGATCCAGACATATGGCCGTCGACGATCAGGATTTTGTGGAGCTCATTAAGGAATACGGCTCTCCTCTCTTCGTCGTCAATCATGCCCGGCTGGTCAATGATATTAACAGGACGCAATTGGCCCTGGAAAAACTGGATATCGAGACCATGTTGTTATACTCCTACAAAACTAACTGTATTCCCGGGATACTGAAAGTAATGCACGATAGGGGAATTGGGGCCGAAGTTATTTCCCACTACGAGTTGTGGGTTGCCGGAAGATTGAATGTCCCAAACAACACCATCGTTTTCAACGGCGTTAATAAGACCGATGATAGCCTGAGGATGGCCGTTGATATGAATATCTTTTCCATTAATGTCGACGACATAAATGAGGTAGAGCGGATTTATCGCATAGCACGGGAAAAGAAGAAAAAAGTCAAAGTAGGTGTGAGACTGGGGCTGGTGCAGAAATCTCAGTTCGGCGTCGATCTCGCGAGCGGTGCGGCGATGGAGGTGTGTAAAGAAATCATTGGTCTGTCAGATTACCTTGATCTGCACTGCATCCATTTTAATGTAACCAGCAACGCGAAAAACGGTCAAACGCATATATTCTATGCCCAAAAGGCGATTGAATTTATGCATCAAGTGCAATGCACCACCGGTCATTATATCCCCTGGCTCGATATTGGCGGTGGTTTCGGTGTCCAAACGACCAAAAACATGTCTCCGAGTGAGTATGCTATCTACCGAATGTTTGGATGTCTGCCCCGGTCGCCTGCGTTGTCTGAGTACCAGCCTTTTTCTGAGAGTATCAAAGATATCAATGCGTCTATAAAGACTCTGTGTAACAGGCTTGGCTATGGTCGACCAAAGATTATTATTGAACCGGGAAGATTGCTCACCAGCAGTGCACAAATGCTCCTGACTAAAATAAATGCAATCAAGAAAAAAAGCGATGGAACTGAATTTGTTATTACCGACACCGGTCGACTTTCTACCACTTTCCCTTGTGATTTCGAATATCACGAAATGTTTTTGGCCAATCGTCCGGCGGATCAACCAAATAAACTGTATCAGATAATGGGCAGGGTCTGTACATCGGCGGACTGGTTGATGAAAAATCGCCTGCTCCCGGAGTTGAATAGCAGTGACATCATTGCAGTAATGGATGCCGGCGCTTATTTTTCGTCATATTCTTCGAACTTTGCTTTCCAAAGGCCTCCAATCGTAATGATTGTTAACAATGCGGTCACTGTCTTGAGGAAGGGAGAAACTTTTGAACACCTGGTGGCCTTGGACTGTGTCATGAATGAATCGAAATCATCTTCGCACTCCCCGGAGCTCTGATCATATGACGGCAATTGTAACAAATGCCAAGAGCAGGGTCGCATATAATGTGGTGAAAAACCTGGGCCAAAAAGGAATAAAGGTCATCAGTTCCGACTTCGCACCTATCTCAATGTCCTTCACCTCAAGGTATTCAAAAGGGCACTTTTTGTATCCATCACCATTTAGTGTCGATAACGAGAGGTTCATTGACTGCATCCTGGAAAATATTGCGCGCTTCAAGGCAAAGGTATTAATTCCGACACATGAAGAAACCTTTCTGATCGCTAAGCATAAAGAAAAATTTTTAAATATTGTTGGCTTGGCGATACCCGAATACGACCAGATCCTGCTGGCACATAACAAAAATAGATGGGAGAGCGTCGCACGGGAACTGAACATCTGCGTGCCGGATACTTACGATCCGGAAGAGATTCGGAAGTCATCCCGTTTAACAATGGAATTGCCTTATCCGCTCTTTATCAAACCGAAGCAGGGAGGGGGAGGGTGGGGGATGACTCTGGTCGGCAATCAAAGGGAGCTGGAGCAGCATCTCTGTCAGGAGAGCTATTGCGGCCAGCCCTGGGACCGTTTCTTTCTACAGAAAAAAATCGAAGGTGAAACGCATTGTGTTGCGATGATCTTCAGCAATGGGGAGCTACGGGCCAAAGTTGCCTATAAACAGTTGCGGGAATATCCTCTTGTAAATGGCCAGGCAACATTGCGCATCAGTATCGACTCCCCCCGAACGGAGTCGGCCCTTCAGCTGTTTCTTGAGCATAGCAGGTGGCACGGGATCTGTCAGGCTGATTTTATTATCGAGAAGGCAACGGGGATGCCCTATCTGATCGATATAAACCCCAGATTTTGGGGGTCGCTTGCGCAAGGGATAGCCGCTGGTGTTGATTTTCCCTATTTGTATTACAAGATCGCACTTGATGGAGATGTAGCACCAGTTAATGGATTCAAAAAAAATGTCATGACACGGTGGCTTGGCGGAGATCAACGTGTTTTCTTTCCACTTCTGAAAAAGTCATCTCACAAGATAGAGTTTTTGAAGGAATTCTTTTTCCCGGGGAAGAATCTAATTCTTAAAGATGATTTCAGCCTGAATGACCCACTGCCTTTCTTTACCTGGTATATCGATGCTATTTTAAGAGTATTGAAAAACAGATCTGTTAAGCCGGTGCCGCACGGTTCACTTGAAGGAATTTGGGAATAATATGTCCAGCGAATCGAAAAAAAAAACTAAAATAGCTTATGTTTTGACGCCAATTAGTTTTGGTGGTGCTGAAAGAGTGAGTCTTAACTTTCTGAAAAATTTCGATACCAGCCAGTTTACCATCGAACCAATTCTTTTTTTACGTCCATGGGAACGTGAGAATTATTTTGAATCAGAACTGAAAGAATTGGGCCTTAAGTATTTTATAATTCCGATTTCGAAATCAGACAGATTTGATTTATTTCGAATACCAAGATGTTTTTTAATGCTCCTGCAGCTCATCCGTAATAAATCTTATGATCTCATTCACACCCATGGATATATCGCAGATTTAATGGGCATCTTTGTTTCAAAGATTTGCACGATTCCAATAATATCGACCTGTCACGGATTTATTTATGAAGGCAAAAAATTGTACGTTTACAATACTCTCGACTGCTATTGTTTGAAGTATTTTAACGGAATAATTTCTGTATCTGAACAATTGAAATCAGATTTGATAACTAAAGGAATCAATAAGGCTAAAATAACTGTTATTGAAAACTCGCCTGCTTTAAAAATATCTGATGATAATCTTACCGAAATAAGAAATAAATTGAGAAATGATATTAAAATTGAACCACAGGAGTTGCTCATAGGATATATTGGCAGACTGAGCAGCGAAAAGGGCATATTGTATCTTCTTGAATCAATAACTATGCTTGATAATTTATTTAAGCTGGTTGTGATCGGAGAAGGGGGGCAGGAAGAAGAATTGAAGAAAATGGTGGCTGACAGAGGTTTGTCATCAAGAGTTATCTTTACGGGATTTCAGAAAAATATTAGCGAATGGTTGGCCGCAATAGATATTTTTGTTTTACCTTCACTGACGGAAGGGACTCCTCTGGTTCTTCTCGAATCAATGGCCCATGGAGTTCCATGTATTGCAACAGCCGTTGGTGGTGTTCCTAAGATAATCGAATCAGGAATCGATGGTATACTCGTTACCCCGGGGAAACCTATGGAAATACGAGATGCTGTCAATGAACTTGGCAGCAATACAATTATAAAAAATTCAATTTCATTAAATGGAAAATTGAAAATCGAACAAAATTATAATATTAGAAATTGGGCAGCAAAAACCGAAGCAGAATACGCAATAACCCTGAGTCGGATACAGATACCCTCCCTGTAATATAAACTCTCTTTCAGAGGCGGTTTTAATGGTTATAAACCTGTTGATATGTGCTTTTTTAGCATTTGTGTTGTTGTATTTATTGTTTACAACGTACTACTATTTATTTTTTGCATTCTCCTATTTTTTTGGCAAAAAAAAATCTATTTCAACCAATAAAAATCTCAATAAATTTGCTATTATTGTACCTGCGCACAACGAAGAAATGCTGATTGCCGATTTATGCAAGAGCCTGTCTCAACTCAACTATCACGATTCATTATTTGCTATCTATATTATTGCTGATAATTGCACAGACCGTACAGCTGAAGTTTGTGGTAGCTATCCATGCAAAGTTCTGGTGAGGACCGATGAGGCGAATAGTGGTAAAGGACAGGCCATCAACTGGGCATTAAGTCAGATATCCCTGGATGATTATGAGGCAATATTAATTGTTGATGCGGATAATTACGTTGACAGCAATCTCTTGGTAGAATTAAACCGATTAATAAATGATGGTGAGCAAGCCATACAGTGCTGTAATTCTGTGGGGAACCGCTCTGATAGCTGGTTTACCAGGCTTCTTTTCATTTCCAGGACAATCAATAATCTGTTATACCATCACGCCAAATACAAATTAGGCTTATCATCATATTTGATGGGAAATGGGATCTGCTTTACCTCAGCGCTTATCAAAAGAAAAGGTTGGACTGCTTTTTCTATTGGTGAAGATTGGGAGTACTATGCACAACTTTTGGAGGAGGATGTGAGAATTGCCTTCGCTGTGGATGCAAAAGTTTTCCATCAAGAATCAAAGTCGCTTCATCAAGCGACCAGTCAAAGATTGCGTTGGTCGAGCGGAAAGTTTCAAATTTCAAAAAAATTAGGTCTTCGATTACTGCAAAAAGGAATTCGCAATACCGATTGGAAATTAATTGATGGCTCTTTACCTTTACTACTCCCTAATTATTCACTCTTAGTCAATCTCTCCATTTTATTATTACTGGCTGTGTTTTTTATTAATACTCTCTATTTTCACTCTGTTTTACTTTTGTTCTCCTTGATAATATTATTTGGACAGTTTCTTCTGTTGGTTTTAGGCGTTATTCTAAGTGGAGATATAATACAAAGTATCAAGGCAATTGTACTTGCACCCGTTTTTTTATTATGGAAGATGGTTATTGATGTTATTAGCTTTACTGGTTTGTATCGGGAAAATAAATGGGTAAGGACCAAAAGGCATATTTCAAAGCATTGATAGTCTAAAAAAATTGTATATTGGATTCATGTTGAATAATTCCAAAATTAATATAATGCACGCAGTTTTAAGTCTCGAGGTGGGCGGCTTGGAACGTATCGTCACTGAGAGTGCGTTGGCTATTGACAAGAAAATATTTAATGTCGAAGTATGTTGTTTCGACAGGTTTGGTGAATTTGCAGAAAAACTCAAATCTAACAATATTAATGTTACGCTCTTAAAGAGAAATGAACATCATTATGACTATGTTTACCCTTTGAAGTTTCGGGCACTTTTGATAAAAAAGAATATTCATATCCTGCACATGCATAGTGGCACCTTTTTTCTCGGAACCCAATCGGGGATCTTGGCACGTACTCCGGTAATGATCTATACTGATCACGGTCGTCCTTTGGTTGAATCGAAAATAGATGTTTTGATGGATCGCTTTTCCGGCTTTTTTGTAGACCAAATCATTGCTGTTTCACGAGAACTGGAAAATTATTTAGTTGAAAAGATTAGGCTCTCCGAGAAAAAAATTCACACAATCATTAATGGCATCAATACAGACCAATTTATATATCGAAGTAAACCTTTAGAGTTGATGGATGAATTTGGAATCACACCTCAGGATAAAGTTATCGGAACTGTCGGGCGATTGGCTGAAGTTAAAGACCAGGTCAGTTTGATTGAGGCCTTTGAAATAGTCCATCGAACAATACCGGAATCGGTGCTGGTTCTTGTGGGTGATGGGCCAATGAAGGTTATATTGGAAAACAAAATTAGTGAATTAAAGCTAGGTGGCAGTGTCATAATCACCGGCAATAGAAGTGATACACATCTTTTGCTGAATATGTTCGATATTTTTGTGCTATCGTCATTATCTGAGGGCACCTCTGTTGCACTTCTCGAAGCTATGTCATCTGGTGTCGCTGCAATTGCGACAAAGGTAGGTGGGAACACTTCCCTCATAAATGAAAACATACATGGGGTTCTTGTTTCTCCCCGACAGATAGATGAGCTAGCGGGCAATATGCTGAGTCTTTTGCAAGACAAGGAAAGATCAAAAGAATATAGTAAGAATGCTGCAGTAAAAGTCAGAGAGCATTTCAGTATCGCGAAAATGGTTAAAGAGTATGAAAAGGTGTATCTCCGTTTGTTTCATGAAAAAAGCAAGACACCGATACATATGTAACAATATGGATAGATTATCTCGATCATCAGAATCATTACTGGTAAAAAAAGTTCAGAAGATTGAGCAGATGGGTGAAGCTGATTTTAGTCAGGGCCTGGAACATTACCCAAACGGTGATGGGACAAGATTGAAATAATTGATCTGTGATAAGAAAGTAAAAATCATCGACACATAGCTTTGGGGATTAGGACTTCTTTTATATTTCAGGTCAAAGATCCGATTACGAAAAAGAGTTTGTTCAATGTGTATAATGGAAAAAGAACGCAGAAATTATCCAATTGTTAACATTTTCTATCTGGTAGTAATTGGGGCACTGGTCGCATTCGCATATAAAATCACATTTCTATGGATGTATCAGCGTTACATAGGTGCGGATTCATACTATTCACATGGTTTTATCGTGCCTGTTGTTTCTCTTTTTTTCATCTACCAGCAAAAAAAAATATTACGTCAAACTCCACAAAGCAAAAGTATGGCAGGCTTGATCGTTCTGCTGCTAGCCTTGCTTGTGCACATTCTTGGCACTGTCCTTTATATTTTTTCTATTTCCGGTTTTTCTCTATTTTTGCTTTTTGTTGGCCTATCACTCTTTCTCTACGGCGTCGATGTCACAAAAGTAATTTGGTTTCCTCTTGTTTATCTTGTCTTCATGTTGCCCTTGCCCGAAGCTGTGATAAGTCTCGTATCGTTCCCGCTTAAAATATTTGCCGCCAAAGCGGGAGTATGGGTTGTAAGTTTGCTCGGTATACCGATTCATGGTGAAGGGTTTAATATTTTTATACCAAATGGGCTACTTTTAGTGGGAAACCCATGTTCTGGTCTCCGTTCACTTATTGCTTTCTTGGCACTGGGTTCTGTTTTTGCCTATATAACACCTGTTAGTACAGGGAAGAAATGGTTTCTTTTTTTTCTTACTGTTCCTATTTCCTTGCTGTCCAATTTTATCCGCATACCAATTCTCATTCTCGTTTCGCACTATTACGGGTTGGAAGCTGCTGCTCCCGGTACTTTCGTCCATACCGGATCGGGTCTGTTGGTTTTTGTCATGGGTTTTTTGTTATTGCTTGTATCTGCGAAGGTGCTTGAATGGAGAAACTGAAATTTCGATATTTAATAGTCATCTTCATGCTGGTGGTAACTGTCGTCGTAGTTAATAGTTTACAGTATGATGCATCACTGGACGAAAAAGCAGAATTCTCCGGTTTGCAGAAAATTCCTCTGCAGATAGGCAAATGGATAGGCCAGGATTATCCGTTACAGGAAATGGTCTATGAAATATTGGAAACAAGAGCAATTATGCACCGAGCATATACTGCCGACAACGGACAGCAGGTTTTCCTGTCTATCGTTCATTACCATGATACAAAGGTTGATTTTCACACTCCCGAGGCTTGTATTGGGGGGAGGGGGCTTAAGACAACGAAAACAAACAAAATGATAACCTTTATTTCTGGTACTGAAGAAAACCATATTGATGTGGCCGAGATGCTTACGACCATGAGCACAGGTCAGACTTTAACATATTATTTTTTTAAATCCGGGCAGTTTGTTGGCAGCAGTTATATTAAGATGCGGTTGAATATCGCAGCTAATAAGCTCGTCAAGAATGATGCAAGAGGCTCACTTATCAGAATATCAACGACAGTGACTCCAGGATATGAATCTGAAGCAGAAACACTTTTAGTCGCGTTTATAAAAGATCTCTTTCCGTACATTCAGCAATCGTTATGAATGCTCCGGCGGTGCTTCCGCAAGAGGATTACAGATCCAGACAACAACTGCCGGTTTCTTTAATTGCCGGTTGGTACTGAAAGAGCGGGGTTGACACCGGCGGAGTAAGATTTGCGCTAGAATACATTGTGAAAAAGCTGGTCTTGTAGGCAGTATCTTCTTAAGATGGTGATGCAATATATTAATATAACCCGATAAAAACTGTCGATTCTGTCGGTAAATGGCAATCCTGATCTTTGCCCGTCTCTACCTTGTCTGAACATAAGAAAATATGCCTTCAGGCTAATACCAATCTGAAGTCCGAATACCATTTCCAATTGACCACTTTCTAATTCCAATTTGGTAATCACGCTTACGCCCGAATATTCCGCTATTTGGCAAGGTGGGGATATTCATCCATTTCGTTATTCATCTAAGTTGCTAATATTTAGATATAATACAAGAATGGCACTTGTCTGAAAAATACTGGCGCAATATTTGCGAGTGGCCAATCCAGAGAATTGAAACCACATTCTTATTAAATAAGGGAAGTTGAGGACGTGGTATTACCCAGGGGGAATGAATGTGGAAATTTTGAGTCCTGTATTGCATTTTTTGCCCAATCTTAGTGAGGAAGAATCGTAATGAAACTGACAATATTTTTTAAATATTTGAAAATACATGGTAAATAATTTATATATTAGATGGCATGATTTGTGCATTCCAACAAATGTTTTTTAGCAATACTGTTAAATGGGTTTTTGAAAAAGAAGATTACAACCTCTGGGAGGAATACGTGAACAACCCTCAACAACTAATAAAGCCGGGCAATATTATGAAAAAAAATCTGCTGTTATTTTTATTTCTGCTACTCTTTACCCCAACCATAATTTTTAATCTTGGTTCGAGTTGTGTCGTTTACGCCGCAGCGCCTACCATAAATTCTGTTTCTGGTACGGTTGCAACAGGCCAAACTCTTACCGTCACCGGCAGTAATATGGTGAATGAAAGCAATACCAGCTGGAGACCGATGTTCAAAACCAGTGCTTACAGCTTTGAGGGTTCGTCGCCATCCTCCGACGGATACTTAAATGGTGGTGGAACCTATGATTCCTCGGTCAAGTTGCTGGGGTCTAAAAGTATTAGATTTCACGTGGCTGGATCCTCGTCTAATTGTCCTTCGGATAATCTGGGTGACTATGTTTACACCAATGAAGCTGGACAAACTGACTACTGGGTGCGAGGTTATGTGAGATACCGATCGCAAAATAATCAATGGGCAAGTTCACACCTAAAGATGTTCGATGAGCAGGATGGCACCCCACCAAACACCTATATTCAGTGGACGCCTGGGACAACAATGCCTTCCAGTCTTCGAATTACTAAAGATATGAGTGCATCTAATGTTGATGCGTCAATACCATCCGGTGCTCTGCTGAATGATCGATGGTATCTTGTCGAAATACATACCCAGCCCACTCAGGTGACCGTTTGGATCGATAACGTTCAGGTGGTCAGCACCAGTAAAACTAGCAATAATCTCGATTATTTCAATTTAGGCGTAGTAAACACGTGTGGTACGACTTCTTCATTCGACCTGTATAACTGGATGGACGGCGTTGCCATTTCATCTTCTCGCGTTTATGCTGCTTCGACCGTCGAAATCAGCGGTGACGGTAAAACATGGAAATATCAGGAACCAGTTAGCCTTAGCGAAACATCATCGCAGGTAAAGCTGAATCTTGCCGGACTCACCGGAACAAGTTATCAGGTGAGAGTGACAAATAATCAGCAACAAACCAGCAATATTTACAGTCTGAGTGGGGGTACTACACCACCCGTGGGGACAAGCGGCGGTGACACCCAAGCCCCAACCACCCCATCGAGTCTGTCAGCATCCGCAGTTTCCACCAGCCAGGTAAATCTCTCCTGGTCAAAGTCCACTGACAATACCGCAGTCACTGGTTACAAGATATATCGGAGTGGAACGTACATCGCAACCGCTACAGGCACCTCGTATTCAAACACGGGCTTAGCGGCAGCGACCTCATACAGCTACAAGGTCTCCGCCATCGACGCGGCCGGCAATGAGTCCAGTCAATGCTCTTCGGTAACTGCAACGACCCTGTCGGCGGTGGTTACTGATACGGCAGCTCCCTCCAGACCCTCCGGGTTGTCTGCCAGCGCAGCTTCTTCTTCACAGGTCAATCTTTCATGGACGGCTTCCACAGACAATATTGGAGTGACCGGCTACAAGATATATAAGAGTGGAAGCTATATCGCAACTTCTACCGGCACCTCATATGCAAACACTGGCTTAACGGCCGCAACCTCCTATAGCTACAGTGTGTCGGCTATTGACGCCGCCGGTAATGAATCCAGCCAATCCTCCACGGCAAGTGCAACAACACAGGCTGCAACAACGAGTGGCGGAACTGTTCTCTTTCAGGAAAACTTTGATAATAACAGTTTTTCCTCAAGAGGTTGGTACGATAATACAAACCACGGTACTGTTGTTTCTGGCGGGCAGTCTGGTAATGCCCTGCAATGGGCATGGGCGCAGGGTGACACAAAACCGACAAATGGAACTTCCATGCGAATGGAGTTTACTCCCACAGATACTCTGTACTTATCGTACTACGTCAAATTCCAAACAGGGTGGAGAGGTTCTCAGCAGTCCTACCATCCGCATATGATCTATTTACTCTCTGATCTTGACAATGCAGCTAATGCCTATTCTCCTTTGGCAAACAATTACCTCAATACGTATGTTGAATTTGTCTCTGATACAACGAGTCCTTACGCGATTAGGCCAGTAATAGCAGTCCAGGATGAAAAGAGAGTAAATACATCAAATGGCTCACTTCCTAACAATCTGTCTACTGTAACTGAAAATAGAAGCGTTGCTTATTGCAATACCCCGGCCCCTTCCGGTGCGACGGGTATGTGTTATGCTGACGATCCTTATTACAGCGCGAATACATGGAGGGCATCAGCGAATTCTGTATCAACCAATTCCTGGCATCGTGTGGAAGTCTATTTTAAGATGAACACCATCAGCGGCGGTAAGGGTCAGGCAAACGGTATCATGCAGCAGTGGATAGATGGCTCTCTGGTTATCAATCAAAGCAATGTTCTTTATCGCACGAACCAGGATGCCACTAAGAAATGGGCGCAGTTTGTCCTGGCTCCATATATAGGGGATGGATCGCCTATCGCCCAGACAATGTGGCTTGATTCAATTACAGTATCGACGGCAGCACCCGGAGGTACAACACCACCTCCCGTGACAACCCCCCCTCCGGTGGTAACTGATACCGCAGCCCCATCCAGACCGTCCGGATTGTCTGCCAATGCGGCTTCTTCCTCGCAAATAAATCTTGCATGGACTGCTTCCACGGATAATGTTGGCGTGACCGGCTACAAGATATACCGGAATGGAACGAACGTTGCAGCTTCGACTGGAACCTCATATACCAATACGGGCTTAACCTCATCTACTTCATATAGTTACCAGGTCTCCGCCATTGATGCGGCCGGTAATGAATCCAGCCTGTGCACTGTTGCCAGTGCAACAACCTCGTCTGTGACGGTAAATGACACGGCAGCTCCATCCAAACCCTCTGGATTGTCTGCAAGTGCTACTTCTTCTTCGCAGATAAATCTTTCATGGACTGCTTCCACTGACAATGTTGGAGTAACCGGCTACAAGATATATAGGGCTGGAACGTACGTTGCAGCTTCCACAGGCACTTCATATACCAATACGGGCTTAACCGCATCTACCTCGTATAGCTACAGTGTGTCGGCTATTGACGCCGCCGGTAGTGAATCCAGCCAATCTTCTTCGGCAAGTGCAACAACTAAGGCTGCGGTTACGACACCGCCAGCCAGTGCTGCAACCAGCCTCTGGAGTGACTCAATTACCCCTGCGATAGTTGCTGCAACTGATACTGCCGCTGTCGAACTTGGCGTCAAATTTCAAAGTGAGGCGGGCGGTTTCATTAATGGACTGCGCTTCTATAAAGGGTCGGGTAACACAGGTACGCATACCGGCAGTTTGTGGACTGCGACCGGTCAATTGCTTGCCACCGTAACTTTTACCAACGAGACCGCCTCCGGATGGCAGTACCAGGCGTTTTCAACTCCGGTGGCTATCACCGCTAACACGACCTATGTGGCTTCCTATCACACCAATGTCGGGCGATATTCGGTTGACGTCAACTATTTTGCCGGATCCGGTTTTACC
>JBBRDD010000001.1:0-92240 GCA_038204235.1 Desulfobulbales bacterium | reverse complement strand
GTGGTACACAATGAAACCATTTGGCGGTCCGGCAATTTTTCTGGACAGAAGTAATATCAATACCGACGAGATCATTCCGGCAAAATATCTGACAGAGATTTCCAAGACAGCACTCAAGTCGCATCTCCTGGAAGACCTGCTACTCGATGGCAAACCTTTCAATCATCAAGCCGAAGAAATGAAAAACACCCGGGTTGTCGTTACCCGGGCCAATTTTGGTTGTGGCTCTTCACGCGAGCATGCCGTCTGGGCCTTTGAGGTAAACGATATCAACGTAGTTGTCGGCGAGAGCTTTGCCAGGATTTTCCGGCAAAATATGTTTAACTGCGGTATTCTGGCGGTGGAACTTGATCCGCCACAGCTTGATACTCTCTTTGCCATGAAAGGGAAGGTGACCATTGAAATAGATCTCGAAAAAGACCAGTTAACAGCTACTTCAGATGCCCCTGAACAGAAAGAGGTACTCTGTTCTTTTGCAATCAATGCGTTTGATAAAGAGTTGGTCGCGGTAGGTGGCTGGCTGGCTTACGCTGACAGCCATTACTAACAAAAACATGCATTGTCGCGGATGGGCAGTGCAAGTTTTTGTTAGCTGTCGCTGGGGAGCGCTTATAACCCTGATGCCTGGAGCTGCTCAACAACCATTTTCTGGTCTGCGGTCAGCTCTCTGGGCACCTTCACCCCTATTTTAACGTACAGATCGCCCCGTTCACCCAAGGGACCAACCGGCAAACCATAACCTCTGATCCTCAACCGGGAATCGTGCACTGTCCCCGAGGCCACGTTGACCATAAACTTCTTGCCTTCCAGGGTCTCAACTTCCATTTTCGTGCCAAAACAGGCTTCACTAAAAGAGATCAGCTTCTGCACCACCAGGTCATCGCCGTTTCGGGAAAATGAGTCATTGGAGGCGATTCCGACCTTAAGATACAGATCTCCGGGAGGTCCACCGTTTTTAGATACCCCGCCCTTTCCCTGCAACCGCAGTTTTTTACCCTCTTCAATACCTTTGGGGATTTTTACGGAAACATTATGGGACTGGCCATTTTTTCGCAAAGTGATGGTTCTTTCTGCACCGTTTAAAACTTCTTCAAGAGTGACAGTAATCTGATAGGTCATATCCTGACCTTTTTCCGGCGCCGCTTGACACCCGCCGCCACATCCACCGCCATTCCCTTGAGTAAAGAATGAATTAAAACGCCCGTTTCCTCCCACACCGGAACGAAAGTTTGCCGAGGAACCTGCACCGCCCACCCCGAACTGCCGGAGGATATCGTTTAAATCAAATCCCCGAAAGATATCTTCCTGGGAATATCGTTGATGAAAATCAGTGGATCCATAGGTGTCATACTGCTTTTTTTTACCAGGATCCGACAGGACAGCGTAGGCTTCGCTGATTTCTTTAAACTTATCTTCTGCCTTTTTATCACCCTTGTTTTTGTCCGGATGATATTTGAGCGCCAATTTTCGATAGGTCTTTTTAATTTCCGTAGGGGTCGAATCTTTTTTCACCCCGAGAGTCTCATAATAATCCATAGCAACAATCTATCCAGAGGAACATAAACAAAGAAAAAACAACTTGATATTGTGATTCAACAATAGGAATTGTTATGTGTACAGTCAACCACCTATTCCGGGGCCCGGTAATGTTGTGTGCAAATAAAAAAGGAGTATATTCCGCACAGGAACATCACTCCTTTTCCTCGTATCGAGCCGGGCCTGACATTTTTTAGAAAGGCACATCCTCGCCGGTACCGCTGCCACCTGCTCCACCGTCAAACGGTTCTGGAGGCAGGGGGGGCTCCTGGTAACCGCCACCGCCACCGCCTTCACTTCCTCTCGGAGTCAAGTTTTGCACAATATTTGCTATAATTTCAGTGGTATATTTATCATTACCGCTTTGATCCTGCCATTTTCTGGTCTGCAGTCGACCTTCGACATAAACTTTAGAACCTTTTGATAGATAATTACTGCAAAATTCTGCACTTTGAGCCCAGACAATGACCCGATGCCACTCCGTTTCTTCCTGCGGATTGCCTTCCTTATCCTTCCATTTTCTACTCGTCGCAATTCTGAGAGTGGCTACCGCAGTTCCGCTTGGTGTATAGCGCATTTCAGGGTCTGCGCCTAAATTTCCAATAAGTATTACCTTGTTTATCATGATACAATCCTCTGAATTTAAGAAAATTAAGGAAGATGCGTCGATCTTCTCTCGATTTGTTTTAAGCCAATATACGATACCTCAAAGAAAGAACAAGATCAAAATACCATAAAAGGGCTGCGAGCAATATACTGCGGCACTCAGGAAGAACGCATCGCCCTGTCGAGCATTACCGGCAGACCGCCTCGCTCTTTAGGAATATAGCCCATCACTTCGGACCAGATCTCATCACTTTCCATACAGAAATAGATGCAGGTCGTTTCCGCCGCCTTTTTTAGCAGCTGCCGATAGATATGTTGATACAGTGCAACCCGGTTCGGCCGGAAATATCGGGCTTTTCCGTCCAGCCCCTGGATAAACTCGTTATAATAGATTCTCGATGTAGGAAACCTCTTGATGCCGATCTCCTTTAAACTCGGCAGAAACCTTAAGGCTCCAAGTGAAATCCAGACTATTGACTGGGCAGGTACAACCTCAAAAAGCCTCTCAATAGTTGCCGTGTACCCTTCCTGCCAGCCGGGATGATCGATAACAGGATCAAAGTGAAAGGCCAGCTTGTAGCCCCATTCGGCACATTTTTTCGCAGCGTTCAGCCGCTCTTCAAGGGTTGCCGAGCGTAATTCATGATTCTTCATGATAAAGGGACTGTTAAGCGACCAGGCGACAACGGTTTTACCATGATGTTCCAGGTTTTCCAGATTGCCAACAACCCCGCTTTTGGTCTTTAACTCGAGCACTGCATTGTCCCAGCCGGCGATGAAAGGCACCACCTTCCCGCTCAGCTGCGTCAGTCGATCAATCGCCAGGGAGTCGGTAAACTCTCCGGTCCCGATACGAAAATACTTCTGAGGATTGGCTGCAAGCGTTGCGGTAAGCTCATTAAACAGCTGTTCAATATTTACATAACAGGTAAGCCAGGGAGTATTCAGGTAGGCCTGGAGTATACAATAAACACAGTCGATCGGGCAGTTTGTACCGGTATTGAGTACCTGATAATCACAGCACTGGTATTCCCTTGTTCCCGGGCATGGTTTGAAGAACACGCCCCGATTATTGCAGAGATACAACTGCCTTTTACCGGCAGAAAGATTTTCCACGTACGCGTCAGCCAGACTGTTTGGTTTTTGTCTTTCCGCCACCACCGACCAGGGGAGTTTTGCCCGATCGATAATCTCCCGGGTATATTCAAGGTCCAGACAGGACTCTTCTATATAAATTTTGTTAATATAAAACGATGGATCATGCCAACTGTGATTATGCATCAAAACACTCTTTCAATATTGGATATTTCTTAACAGCTATTTCTTCGTACATCGCTATCAGCTCAAGATATGAACGACCGAGCTCTGTTTTCCCATGTTTCAGACAACCGTTGCCGAAAATGGTGACCTTTGTTTTAAACGCATCAAGTGCCATCCGGTACCGACGAAGATCGAGTACATCTGCGTCGAGCAGTTTTCTCATACTGTCTACCCGCATCCGATCCATGCCCCGACGATATTGAAATGAAACCTGATCTTCCCGACCACCCTCTTTTATGGTGAGGGATTCATCTATCAAAAGAAAAGGATATCGACAGCTCACTCGCAGCCACAGATCGTAGTCCTCGCAACATGGTAGGGACTCATCAAAAAGTCCAACATGATCAAACAGTTCTTTTTTTATCATGACGGTGGACATGCCTACCACGCAGAGTTGGAGACAATCGCCGAAGATATTGCCATTCCGGGGAATATGTTTTTTCTTTTGATTCAAATGATGACCTTCTCGAAACCATTTTTCTCGAGTATTACTGATCCAGTACTGAGAATGGTCGGCAAGGCATTGATATTGTTTTTCGAGTTTACGCTTATGCCAATGGTCATCGGAATCGAGAAAAGCGACAAAAGGAAACTTTGCCTCGCGTATCCCGACATTGCGAGCCGCTGCCGGCCCCCTGTTGTCCTGCCGGTAGACCCGGATTGATATTTGCGCCGAAGACGAGATATTGCTGAGTAAGGCCTGGGTGTAATCTGTCGACCCATCATCGACGATAATGAGTTCCGAACATAAAACCGTCTGGTCGAGCACCGAGGCAATAGCCCGTCCAAGAAAACTGGCTCGATTAAACGTTGGAATAATCACTGATACCGGACACCTATTCATCTTTCCTGGCTTATGGGAAGATCTATAAAATATATATTACATGTGGCATTTTTCGTCATCTATACTGTATACTACAAAATTAAAAAAAATATACCCCTTCCACTACGGAAGTTTCAAATTTCGATATAGACGGTTCCAGAATGACCACAGAAATACTCATTAATGCCACAAGCTATGAGGTGCGTCTTGCCCTTGTAGAAGATGGAAACCTGAGCGAATTCCACATGCAGCGTCCTACGGAAAAAGGGCTCATGGGCAATATTTACAAGGGCAAAGTTGTTCGCGTACTTCCCGGTATGCAGGCCGCTTTCGTTGATATTGGTCTTGATCGAACCGGTTTTCTGTATGTAGACGATATCTGTCTCGCTGCACCTGATTCCTCTGATTACAATCCCTGTATTACCGATTGTGCGATTAGCCATGTCCGCACCCAGGGGTTACGTATAGAGGATCTCCTCCATGAAGGACAGGATATTCTGGTCCAGGTCAGCAAAGACCCCATCGGCACCAAAGGCGCCAGATTAACCTGCCACATAACACTACCATGCCGCAATCTGGTGTTCATACCACAGACCGAGCACATAGGAATTTCCAGGAAAATCGAGGACGAAGAGCTCAGAGATAAACTCAAGCGGCTCATCCAGGAAATACGACCTCAAGGCACCGGTTTTATCGCTCGCACGGTTGCTGAACATGCAACCAGGGAAGAACTGGAAGCGGACATGGAGTTTCTTATGCTCCTGTGGGATGATATTGTTGACCGGGCTGAAAACAGCGAATCACGTTCTCTTATTCACCGAGATCTCGATATAACCTTGCGTTCCATCAGGGACTTTTTCACCACCGACGTCGATAGCCTCATTATCGATGATCCGGTTGCCCATGAAAAAATTGTCAGTCATGTAAAAACTTTTGCCCCTCAACTGCTGGACAAAATTGCGCTGTATCAAGAGAGCACTCCTCTATTCGAAGCGTATAATATCGAAGTCGAAATTTCACGGGCCATCGAGAAGAAAGTCTGGCTCAGATCCGGAGGGTATATCATTATCGAAAGTACCGAAGCCCTGTCGGTTATCGATGTTAATACCGGAAGATATGTCGGGAAAAGCGATTTGAACGACACCATATTCAAAACCAATATGGAAGCAGCAGTGGAGATAGCCTATCAACTGCGCTTAAGAAATATCGGCGGTATTATCATTATTGATTTTATTGACATGGAAAATGACAGCCACCGGGAGCAGCTGTACACGACATTCAAGGAAGCGGTCAAAAAAGACAAAAGCAGGAACAATATCTTAAAACTTTCCGAATTTGGTCTGGTACAGATGACCAGAAAACGCATCAGCGAAAATCTGCACCAGCTGATGTGCGAACCATGTCATTATTGCGGTGGTGAAGGAATGATTAAATCCCGCCGGACCATCTGCTACGATATATTCAGAAAGATAACCAGGAATGCAAAAAAACATAAGGGTGGCAACGTCACGCTGCAGGTGCATCCAAGAATTGCCAACTTGCTAAATAATGAGGAAGAGCTTACTAAGGTAAAGGTAGAAAAAGAAATCGGCAAAAGAATTATTGTTGCCCCCTCCAAAGAACTTCATATCGAAAAATATGAAATTATCTGGCAGAGATAAGTTTCTCTCCAGCCTATCCGCCTTAATTCAGCAAAGGAAAATGTTGTCCTATGTCACTTCGTAAGAAACAAAAAACAAAAGGGTCTCACCTGTTGTTAACCAGTTTTTTATTCACCCTGCTTGTAGCCGGAGCAGCCGCTTTTATTCTTTTTTTCGAGGGCGAAAAACCGGTTATCAATCTGCAGCAGTCGAGTGCTTTTCTGGGTAAAAACGCTATTATCAATTACACAGTCACCGACACAAAAAGTGGCATTCACAATATTTTCGTCTACGGGACCCAGGGCAATGAAAAGAAAATGCTCCATTCGGTATCCTTTCCCAGAACCAGGTACACCGGCAAAATCGGCCCTCTGGAAAAGAGCGAGACGGTTACCTTTGACGTACAGAAAGAAGGCTTTACCGATGGTCCAATGACTATTACCGTCGAAGCAACAGACTTTTCCATGCGCGGTTGGCTGACAGGAAACCAGACGATAGTCTCCAAACAGGTCACTGTCGATACGGTACCTCCAAAAATTGAGATGCTCCACAGTGAAAAATATATTTCACCCGGCGGCACCGGCATTGCTATTTATCGTCTCTATGACAGCGGCAGCAAGAATGGAGTAGACATGAATGGCATATTCAATCCTGGTTTTCCCATCGGCAACGGCCACGACGATGTCTATATTTCTTTTTTTGCTCTTCCCTTTGATACCGAAAAAATTGACACATTAAATGTCTCTGCAACCGATCTGGCTGGAAACAATACAATTGTGCCATTTACAACCGTCTTCAAAAAGGCCGACCAGAAACAGGATACAATTAATATAAGCGATGGTTTTTTAGATGCAAAGATCCCGGAATTTCAGCAACATTATCCGGAGATGAAAGGAGAATTCATCGATAAATATCTTTATGCCAATTCATCGGTAAGAGATCTGAACAATAGCAAGATAAGCGAGTTATGCAAAATATCACTGCCTGAGCGGCTTTGGAAAGGACATTTTGACCGTATGCCCGGAAGTGCCCGGGCCGGATACGCCGACCATCGAACATACTTCTATAAGGGACAGGCCATCGACCAGCAGGTCCATCTCGGCATGGACATTGCCTCAACCAGCAGAGCCGATGTCCGGGCGGCCAACAAGGGGAAGATTGTTTTTGCAGATTACCTTGGCATTTATGGCAACATGGTAATGGTCGATCATGGCCAGGGCGTTTTTAGTCTCTATTCCCATCTGAGTCAGATAAATGTTGCTCCAGGCGATATGGTTGATCAGAAAACCGTTCTTGGTTTAACCGGTACAACCGGGATGGCAGGAGGCGATCACCTGCACTTCTCCATGCTGGTAAATGGTGTCTTCGTTACCCCCAAAGAATGGTGGGATCAGCATTGGATCGAGGTTACCATTGAACGCCCGATCACAGATGTGAAATCTTAAAAGTCTTCGGGTGGATACAGCGCCGCAGGTAAAAAAAGCAGCATCTTCTCTACTTTTCTGGCAGCGCTGTCAATCCTCAAAATCATAATCAGGATGCCCACAAAGTGAACAACGAAGAGTCTGATCGTCTTTGTCGAAGCACCACTCCCATTTTTTTTCGCTAATCATGGCTTCTTCTTCAACTCCGCAGGTGACACAGACCCACTTATCACCATCTTCAGTTGCAAACAAATGCATATTTCACCTTCTTTACGCAGCTAGCGTGGTTAAGTACAGCAAAAGGGCAAGCCTACTATTACGTGGCAGAAAGACCTCCTTATACAGCATATCCATGGAAAACACAAAACGAGCTTATATTTTTTTTTCTGTACTTGAACTCCCAATGGCACCATGAACTTTCATTTCAAAATACCTCGTCTTCTCGGCAGCTATCTGGCAACAGAAATGTTGGCCCCATTTTTTGCCAGTTTTCTCGTTATGAATTGTGTCTTTTTTCTGGCCAAACTCATTCCTTTTCTCGACTTCGTGCTTGAGCTTAACATTGGACTGGCAGATTTTATCAGGCTCTTTTCCTACATCTTCCCCAATATCTTCCTCTACACCATACCCATGGCAGCCATGATGGGCGTGACTATTGGTTTTGCCAGACTGTCAAGCGATTCAGAGATCCTTGCCTTAAAAGCGAGCGGTATCAGCATGTACCAAATCCTGCCGCCAGTGATAATTGTCGCCGCACTCATTGCACTAATGACAAGCTTTGTCTCCATAAAATTGATACCTCTCAGTGCCGTGTCAATGCGACAACTCTCATACCAATTATTAAAGGAAAAAATCAGCAACGGGATCAAAGAGCATGAGTTCACTGAAGCCTTGGGTGATGTTGTCGTCTATGTCGATAAAATAGACAAAAACTCAGGGCAGTGGTCCAATGTTTGGGTCTCGGATATGCGTCAGGTCGATAATCCCGTAGTCACCATGGCTTCTTCCGGCAGGATGAACAGCAATATTAAAGAGATGATGGTTTCCATAGAACTGAAGAATGGCAGTTTGCATAAACCCGGCATTACTAATGCGCAGATTGTCCAGTTCGATCAATATCAGATTAATATACCACTTCATCTCCCCGAAACCAGTGCCACCCGCCTGAACAAGACGGATCTGTCCATGGGAGAATTGCTGGAGGAGGCCCGGATATCCGATAACAACCCTGAAAATAAGCGCAGGATGCTCATAGAATTCCATAAAAGGCTCGTCTTACCGGTTGGCGGTCTGATGATCAGTCTTATCGGACTGCCCCTTGGTTTACAGGCACGACCTGGCAAAAAAGCCATTGGCATTCAAGCGGGAATCGCCATCTTTATCCTCTATTATATTTTTTTCACTTTCGGCAAGGCCTGGGCGGAAAAAGGCATTTTCCCTGTGTGGCTTGCCATGTGGGCCCCGAACTTTCTTTTCTTTGGTCTTGCGATATTCTGGATAATAAGAGTCTCCAATGAACAACCTCTTATCCCTGATACAATCAGACTCTTCATTGCAAAAATACTTACTGCAATTATGGTTCCGTTGAAGACTCTCTGCTGGCCACTCGTACACAAGCTCAGGTTGTTGTACCAAACAAACAATCGTAGTACCTCTTTTGAGTGTATATCCAGTATGACTCCCGTCATAAGAGGCGACGCCGAAAGCAAAGAGTTCCACATCTCGAGCTGTAAAAATTATTTTGCCGAGAATTGCACGATGATATTCAAGGATATTCAGGTTGCTCGTGAGGCCGGCTTTAGCCCATGCAAAAACTGCAAGAAGCTTCTTGATGAAGAATGATGACCATATAACCTTATGAAAATCCGGTTGATCCAGGGGACTGAAGGAGAACTCATGAAACTGCCCAATGCTCAGGAAATGAAAAATCTTGATCGCTCAGCGACGGAAATGTTCGGCATCCCAAGTGTTATCCTCATGGAAAATGCCGGTCTCGGTACGGTGAGAATGATAGAAAAGGAACGGGGCTCCTGTAAGAATACTTTCGCCCTGATATTTGTCGGTCCTGGAAATAATGGCGGCGACGGTCTGGTTATCGGTCGTCATCTTCATCAGCGAGGCTGTCAACCGGTCTTCTTTTTTCTCGTTAACCCGGATTCCCTGAAAGGCGACACTGCGGTTAATCTCCATATTATCCAAAAACTCCGGCTCCCTTTTCATGTAGTTGACACCTCTGCGAGGGTGGAAACTATCCCGGTCCTGATTAAACAACTCGAATCGCGGGGCTTGCCTTGCTACGCCGTCATCGATGCGATCTTCGGCATCGGCCTCTGTCGGGAAATAACAGGCCACTTTGCCGACACTATAAACCTGATCAATTCCTATAATTTCAACCATACAACCCCCATCGTCGCCGTAGACATTCCCTCGGGAATGGAGACAGACACCGGCAAAATCCTGGGAACCTGTGTCCGGGCCGACTTTACCGCTACCTACTGCTGCGCGAAACCCGGTCACTTTATTCATGACGGTTCCTCGTGGACCGGCAGGTTGGAAATCATTGATATCGGCATCCCGCCGGAAGCCATACATGACGCTGATATAACAACAGAACTTTCTACTTTCGAAACGTGCACGGCTCTGGTTAAGCCACTCCAGCGAAAGAAAGCGGCCCATAAAGGCAGCCAAGGACACCTGCTTATTCTGGCTGGTTCGACCGGAAAAACAGGAGCGGCTATTCTCTCTGCCAGGGGTGCACTGCGAAGCGGTGCGGGTCTTGTCACTCTTTGCGTCCCTCATGACCTGAACATAATTTTTGAAACGACACTGATAGAGGCAATGACCCTTCCGCTGGTCAACAGTTGCCAATTCCTGTCACAGAGCGATTGGCCAGTTCTCGCTGAACAGATGAAAACGAAGCAGGCAATAGTTATCGGCCCGGGAATAGGACTTGATCCCGACACAGCAGAGTTCGTACTGCAAGTCTACCGCTCTGCCCAATGCCCGGTCATCGTCGATGCTGATGCCTTGACTATCCTGGCCTCTTATCGAGACAGACTCGAACCACCCGCCGGTCCAAGGATATTCACCCCGCATCCCGGTGAACTCGCCCGATTGCTGGATAAATCCCCTGCTGATATTCAAGCTAATCGGCTCGATGCCGCCATTTCAGGTCATAATCTTTTTAAAAATAACGCGCACGGGACAGTAATGATTCTCAAAGGTGCCGGAACTGTCATCGCTGGCGACGACGGTTCGACCACTATCAATACGACTGGCAATCCGGGGATGGCATCAGGGGGGATGGGTGACGTGTTAACCGGGGTTATCGGAGCGCTAGTCTGTCAGGGGCTTTCTCCGCTCAATGCGGCGGTTGCCGGGGTTTACCTGCACGGCGCTGCGGCAGATCGGCTCTATGAAAAATCTGGTGCCGGCTTTCTCGCCTCTGAGGTTGCCGAAATGATTCCAGCCATCGTCAAGGAGCATCTTGATCGCCAATAAGGCCTCTTCACCATTCTATTGGCTGCAGGTGATGCTGCCGGAGATATTCATTACATTTTACAAAAACATTTGAACCAAGAAAACCCCGATGGGCAGAAAGCGGTGATGGATGGCTGGTTGCCAGGATAAAATGTTTTCGGGAGTCGATCAGTGCCTTTTTTTTCTGGGCAAACGCCCCCCAGAGCATAAAGACGACATGTTCTTTTTTGCTTGAAATAGTGGCAATAATATCGTCAGTCAGCGCATGCCAGCCGAGCTGGACATGGGAATTGGGACGCCTGGCCATGACCGTCAGACTGGCATTAAGCAGTAAAACGCCCTGCCTGGCCCACCTGGTCAGATCGCTGTCGACACTGATCTTTTCGCCATTATATACGCTGTTGTTGACTTCCTGCAAGATATTGCGCAGAGATGGTGGCACAGGTATTCCCTGCTGCACCGAAAAGCATATCCCATGTGCCTCCGGTCCTTTCCCGGGATGTTCGTTGAAATATGGGTCCTGGCCTATTATCACTACCTTTGTTGCAGCAAGACTTGTCAGCCGCAAGGCCGTAAAAACATTCTCCCGAAGCGGAAAAACACGGCTCTCTCCCGAACCTTCGTAGGCTCGTTTTACCAAATCCCTGTGCAAACCCTGCAGCATGAGAGGAACATTTTCTTCCCAGAGGACTGCCTGGACTTCAGATTCCGGTTTCAAGGTATTCTCCATAGCATCCCGGCGGGCACAAACCTTTACTCGACAACGCCTGCATCAGTGCTGTTATCTCTCGCTGAAGTATGGATACCTTTAATCATATCCACCAGCTGATCCATTGATACCGTTCCGGCAAGGTTGCATTTTTCCACAACCTGCCGACCCATATTTTTGTGGTAACATTCCTCCTTATTGAGAACGGCATACATTCCTCCGTTTTTCAAAAGCAGGGCCATACCCTCGTCCCCATCGTTGTCATCACCGGAAAGTATTATTCCAGCGGCCCTTTTTTTCAAGACAGTACTCACCGATGCCAAAAGGATATCGACGGGTCCGCCTTTCAAAGATGTTTTTGGCACCTTCTGCAGGGTCAATTGTCCGTTGTAAGGCTTAATGTTCATATAGTCAGAACCGGAGGCCACATAACAATTACCGCTTTCGATAGTTACTCCTTCCCTGGCCCGGATAACTTTTATCTCCGAAATAGCATCAAGATATTCGGCAAAGCTATTGACGTGTTCAGTCGTCTGATGAATGACGGCAATGAGAGCACCGCGCAAATTATCGCCAAGCTGAGGAACTATCTGCAACAAATTAAAAAAACAGCCTTCTCCGCCACCGAGTACCGAGACGCAATTATTCAGCTGATCCTGCGCCGGAGAAGACGACCTCAGCTCAATGATGTCGCCACACTCGGAACAGGTTATATTATCGACAGGCTGAGATTTTACAACCGAGATCACCTCTCCGTTGCCGCACTCTTCACAAAAGACAACTCTCTGCTCTGCTTCCGGCGCACTGCCTGCTGATCCCGGAGTTGTAAAAACCGGTTCTTTCGCCTTAAGACGAACAGCAGCCGCTCTCTTCACCTTGTCGATGATCAATTTCTTATGGGTCAGCTGGCTGCTTTTCTGGAAGATAAAATCCTTGCAGACAAAATCGACCGCGCCATTTTTCAGGGTATCGAAACATCTAGCGGTCCCTGTTTCAGTAAGACTGGAAAACATTATGGTCGGTGTCGGCCGGTGGATCATCAGATGCTGTAGCGCGGTCATGCCATCCATCAGCGGCATTTCCATATCGAGCAGGATAACGTCCGGGTTTTTCTGCAATACCAGATCAAGGGCTTCAATACCATTCTGGGCCTCTCCGACAACGATGCAATCTTCACAATCATTGAAAATATCTTCCAGAAATTTTCGGAAAACCAATGAATCATCAACAATCAGAATTGATATTTTTGAGGAAGGATTTATTTCTTTTTCTTGCTGCATGCACATAGTTCCATTGACATATCATCCCGGCAAACATTCCGGGACAGGACGTCCATCCTGAATTTATTATTGGTAAAGCTTATTTTTTTCTATATAGAGCATAACAGATGGCGGCAGAAACTGCTCTACTGACTGGCCTTTGGCGATCATGGCCCTGATTCCCGATGAACTCTGCTCGCCGGGAGTTCGATCTAAGATATAAATATCTTTTTTGCCATCGTCTGCATGCCAACAGCCCTGCCTGGCTGTATACCCAAGGCTTTGCAGCAAATCGGCAAGTCGTTCGCCTTTATACCCCTTTCTTCGGGACAAAATAATATGTACCGCACGTAAAACATCCCGGTGTGACTTCCAGCTGAGGATTTCGAGAAAGGCATCCGCGCCGATCATAAAATAGAGCTGGTAATCGTTGAGGTAAGCTTTTCGGTAATGTTTCTGCAGCACCCGCAGCGTATCGATGGTATAGGAGGGCTTCGGCAGGAGGCCTTCGATTGCGTTACATTCAAAACCCTTCATGCCGCGCGTGGCGAGTTCCAGCATCGCCAGCCGGTGACCAAAGGAACTTACTGCAGTATTGTTTTTGTGAGGAGGTTCGGCAGCGGGAATAAAAACCACCTTGTCCAGCGCGCATTCCACCAGAGCCGACTCAGCGAGTTGTAAATGTCCGTAATGCACAGGATCAAAGGTCCCGCCAAGTAAACCGATTTTATTGGCGGTCACTCTCGGACTTGTCCTTGACCAAAAACTACAAATTTCCGGGTAGTCAACTCCTCAAGCCCCATCGGACCGTAGGCATGCAGTTTGGTGGTGCTGATACCTATTTCCGCACCTAGACCGAGCTGTCCCCCATCATTAAAACGCGTTGAGGCGTTGACCATTACCGCAGATGCATCAATCTCGGCAATAAATCTCTGGGCGGTACTGTAATTTTCCGTAACGATCGATTCAGTGTGCCGGGAACCATACTTTTGAATATATTGCTTGGCTTCGTCAAAGCCCTGCACCACTTTTACACAGAGAATCAAATCAAGAAATTCGGTTCCCCAATCTTCCTCTGCCGCAGGTTGTATTCCAGCGGCTATTTTGACACTTTGTGCGCACCCGCGAAGTTCCACCCCTTTCGCGGTGAGCGCTTTTACAACCCGCGGCAGAAAAGTTTCGGCAATATCGCTATGGATCAGCAATCCTTCAAGGGCATTACACACGCCAGGCCTATGGGTTTTCGAGTTAAGCACCAACGGGATCGCCTTGTCCAAATCAGCATCTTTATCGATATACAGATGGCAAACACCTTTATAGTGCTTGAGAACAGGAATTCTGGAATTCGCGGTAACAAAACGGATAAGTCCCTCCCCGCCACGCGGGATAACAAGATCGATGTCTTCCTCAAGGGTGAGCAGATGGGTAATTGCCAGCCGGTCGGTGACCGGGATGACCTGCACCGCACTCCTGTCGATATTATGCTGGTTGAGCGCCTCTTGAAGAAGAGCCGCGAGAGCGAGATTCGAGTGAATGGCTTCTGATCCGCCCCGCAAAATTACCGCGTTGCCTGTTTTAATACAGAGGGCTGCGGCATCCACAGTTACATTGGGCCGGGATTCATAGATCATGGCGATCACCCCAAGAGGTACCCGCATTCTCCCGACCTGAAGGCCATTGGGCCGTTTTACAAAATTTTCAATTTTTCCAATGGGATCCGGCAAGGAGCAGAGTTCAAGGAGCCCGGTAATCATTGCATCGATAACCGCATCGGATAATCGAAGCCGGTCAAGCATGGCAGGCGACATTCCCTTTTCAGTTCCTGCGGTAAGATCCTTGTCATTTTCAACTTTAAGGTGCTCTCTCTGCAGCGTCAGCAGATCGGCAACAGTTGTCAGGATATCATTTTTTGTCTTGGTTGAAAGAGCCATCAGACCTGCCGAAGCACGCTTCGCTCTTTTCGCTAATTCATCAATTGTCTGTTCCAGTGTCATGAACCTATCCTTTAATATTTCTCTCAGGTATTCAGCTCAGAGGATGACCAGATTATCCCGATGCATCACCTCGTCACTTTCTTTACTTCCTAATATCTGTACAATGTGATCGGTACGCACCCCTTTTATTTTGCACAGATCGTCCGAGCTGAAATTGGTTAAACCGACAGCCACCGGCTTGTTGTCCATGTCCAGGCACCTGACCGCATCGCCCACATCAAAATGGCCTTCAACTTCTATAATACCGGATGGAAGCAGGCTTTTGCCATTCTGGCCGATCGCCTTACAGGCCCCCCGGTCAAGCAATAGACTGCCTTTTGGTTTCAGCACATAGGCTATCCAACGTTTACGGCTTTGCATTTTTTCGTGTCGCGGCAGGAAAAATGTGCCGATAATCTCGCCGGAAAAAAGATGTTTGAGGATATCCGTCTGTCTGCCAGGACCGATAAAGGAGCTGCCCCCACCGGCAGAAACCATTTGAGCAGCCTTAATTTTACTATGCATTCCGCCGGTACCCAAAACACTTTTACTGTTGCCGGCCATGGCCAGAATCTCGTCGGTCACCTCAGCCACTGTATATATAGCCCTGGCGTTTGCATCGGTCAGCGGATTGCGGTCATACAAGGCGTCGACATCGGTCAGGCAGATGAACATATCCGCCTCAATCAGGTTAGCAACCAGGGCACCTAAATTGTCATTGTCGCTAAACTTCAACTCCTCGGTCGAAACCGTATCATTTTCATTAATGACCGGAATCACCCCATATTTAAAAAGAGTAAGAATCGTATTACGAACGTTGAGATACCTTTTTCGATTAGCGAGGTCAGAATGGGTCAGCAGTATCTGAGCGATATTTATACCATAAAAGGCAAAAGATTCGTCGTAATCATGCATCAGGCTGGATTGGCCGATTGCAGCGAGTGCCTGCTTTTGCTTAATCGTCAGCTCCAGCTCATCGCTTATATGGATTTTTCTTCTTCCGGCGGAAACTGCGCCGGAGGTGACCAGAATCACCTCCCTGCCGGTATTATGCAGAAATGCTATCTCTTTGGCGAGATTATCGACAACCTGCTTGTTAATCCCATCGGCACCGGTCAAGATTGCGCTTCCAACCTTGACCACCACCCTTTTCGCCTTATTGAAGAGAGTCTGCCGATAATACAGTCCGTCTTCAATTTCTATATTCGAATTCATAAGATGTTGAACCCGCTTAAATAAATAACGATGAGCGAAGAGAAGAAGATTTTCACCTTGATCCGATCAAATTCACAAAGAAAGCACCCACAAAGAGTATACCCTTTATTGGTTCTTTTTTTCACCCTGTTCCAGGGTTTCCAGCACAAGATCTTTAAGAGCATCAATCCCTTCTCCGGTCATTCCAGAAACGCAGATAACTTTTTGCCCCATCTGCTGAAACAATGCCGTCAATTTCATGAGCTCCGACTCCTCAACCAGATCGCGTTTATTTAATACCAGAATCTGCATTCTGTCGACGAGTTCCTCTTTGTACAGATGAAGTTCATTGGCAATTATACCAAAGTTTTCCTCGACATTTTCGTCAGCTGCATCGATAACGTGCAGGAGCATGCTGGTGCGTTCTATATGGCGAAGAAATTTATGCCCAAGACCTGTCCCATTATGGGCACCTTCGACAAGCCCGGGAATATCAGCAATAATACAGGGCCTTAACCATTTGTGCTGCAATACACCCAGCTGCGGTTCCAAGGTGGTAAAGGGATAGGATGCTATCTTCGGATTGGCTGCCGAGAGCTTTGACAAAAGAGTCGATTTACCTGCATTGGGCAAGCCAACCAGACCGACATCAGCAATCAGTTTAAGTTCGATTCTCAACCAGAATTCTTCACCGGCTTCACCGTTGGTGGCAATTCGGGGAGTACGATTTGTCCCGCTGGCGAAATGAGGATTACCCATACCTCCATCTCCACCTTTGGCGATGACGACCGAATCTCCAGCAGCTGCGAGATCGGCGAGGACCTCTCCGTTCTCGTTATTTTTTATCACGGAGCCGACAGGAACGTCAATTAAACAATCCTTTCCTGAGCGTCCATGCATATCTTTTCCCTTGCCGTGGACCCCCCTCTCCGCTTTAAAATGAGACCGATAACGAAAATCAATGAGTGAGTTCAAAGAGTTGGTGGCTCGAATGATCACACTTCCACCGCGCCCTCCGTCTCCGCCATTTGGCCCACCTCGTGGTACGAATTTTTCTCTGTGAAAACTGACACAGCCATTACCGCCATCACCGGCCTTCACAAAAAATTTTGCTTCATCAATAAATGCCATAACCCTCCTGCAGGGTATCAATACCTGTATACTGAATAAAAAAAAACTCGACCATCAATATAGCATTGAGGCCGAGTTCAAACGTGCCGATTGACGTGTAAGCACACATCATCCGGAAACGATATTTGATAAAATCAAGCTACAGGATAAATGCTGACTCGTTTTTTATTTTTACCAAATTCTTCGTATGTTACCACACCCTCAATCTTGGCGAAAAGCGTATAATCGCGTCCGCAACCCACATTGGTTCCCGGATGGATGACGGTCCCGAGCTGACGAACCAAAATATTACCAGCTTTGACTACCTGCCCGCCAAATCGCTTAACACCGCGTCGCTGGCCTGCACTATCCCGACCGTTTCTAGAACTGCCACCTGCTTTCTTATGAGCCATCTTCTACCCCTTTTTTCCAACGTAAATCATGTTAAATATACTGTTGTATCCGTAAATTTTTCGGCAATGACCGTTACGCAGAAATATTTTCGATTTTCAGCGCAGTGTACGATTGTCTGTGACCATTTTTTAATCGATACCCTTTGCGGCGCTTTTTCTTGAAAACAATTATTTTTTTTGCTCTTCCCTGTTCAGCGATTTTCGCAGTCACTTTGGCATTTTCAAGAACCGGCTGACCAACTTTAACGCCGTCATCGCCAACAACCATAAGAACATCAACTAAGTCTATATTGTCGCCAACGTTGCCTTCGAGTTTTTCCACCCGAACCTGATCTCCGCACGCAACCTGATATTGTTTTCCACCTGTACGAACTATAGCATACATATATGAACCTCTTTGAGTGAATCTACTCTATTATTAACATAGCCAAATTATTTTACAAGAACACAGCATTCAACCGTATTGTGCCTCAAATGTCAACACAAATTAAACTTTTCCATCTTTTCTGGTGCACACAACGTATCTACTGAACGTATTGAGTGAAAAACAGGTGGAAGCTCTTTGCATATCACGCGCTCTGCAGACTAGCGAGACGCTTTTGACAGATTTCAGACTGTTCTGCAATCAGGAGAGAGGGTCTATTATACCACCATCTCAACCGGAATATTCCAGACGGGCTTTTTCTTTCTCGGTACGGATAGAACAAGCTCTGGCAAACGCGGCCTTTTTCCCATGTTTAGAAATAGATACAGAGGTTTTCCCCTGTTTTCCCTGATGGGTAACCCAACTCACCTCGTAGCGGTTGAGTTTATCGTTGAGGCGGACACCGACAACACCGGTTCCAGAGTTACTCACCGTAACCATATGTTTGTTTGTCCTGACCTTGCCAAGTTTTTTCTCTGTCTTGTCACGCCAGGAAATCGCCGATAACAGGCTGGAGTATCGCCCTCCACACTTTCTGTCGGAAAAGAACTTCGAGTGGGTTCTCCCTAAAAACCTCACTCTCACGTACCAGCCGTGAGTTCTTTTTGACTCCTGATCTATCCTGGCTATATCTTTATGCTTTTCAAGAAGCAATTTTTGCTTTTTGTCGTCTTCCATGAGTATACCTCTATTTTTTAAGGACACATATTGCTCAATGAGGATTCTTAATCCTCCATACAATTGCACACCAATAATCCCAATGTACATTTTGCAAAAAGATGGTATTCTTGGCAGGCAAATGCACAAAACCTGACAACACCTTCCAGGAGAGCTAAATAGTTCTTCAGGGGTTTAATGTCAACTCCTTTTTGCTAATATAATTGAAAAATAGTTGCTGCATTTCCAGGTTGTTTAACTTTTTCGTAATCTTTTTTTTTCACTCTATTAAGCCTAGCATTAAAAACCAAATGACCAATTGTGATCCCAAATTATCTGAACTGATTTCGACCATTAAAACCCTTAGAGGAGAAGACGGTTGTCCCTGGGACAGACGGCAGAACCACATCTCTTTGCTCAAGTATCTCAAATCAGAATGCCAGGAGCTTGTTGATGCTATTGAAAATGATGATCCTGTAAACATCTGCGAAGAACTTGGCGACCTTCTCTATCTTATAGTTATGATTTCTGAGATAGGCAATGACCAGGGAAATTTCGACTTCTCCGATGTTCTTAGAACCATCAATGAAAAACTCATTCGCCGTCATCCTCATGTTTTCGCCGGCCAGCCCTATGAAAATGAAGAACAACTTGCCGCACAGTGGGAAGCCATCAAAGCAGAAGAAAAGAAAAATAATATTGTTTGACACATCCTCCCTGCCTATGTAATATAGTCAGTTTTTTACTGAGAGGCAAACCGCAGAATTCATTTTTCAGGTGCACTTCCAGTAAACTCATAATAACAAGGTGTTATTATGACCTTCTTGCTCTCTCCCATGAATAATTCAAGGTGTGAGGGCCGAAAATTGCGGAAATTAACAACCGCAAAAACCATACGTCCACGAGGAGGAACGCATGCGCAGGTACGAAACGATCTTCATTCTACGCCCCAATGCCGGGGAAGAAGAGATCAACCGAGTTATCGAAAGCACCAGTAAAATTATTCTCGATGAAAAGGGAACAATTATCGAGTTGGCCAAATGGGGCATGAAAAAACTGGCCTATCTCATTAAAAAAGAAAGCCTTGGTTACTATGTTTATTGTGACTATGCCGGTACCCCGGCCGCTGTTTCAGAAATCGAACGAAAATTCAGAATCGATGACCTTGTATTGAAATATCTGACCATCAAGACTGAAAAATCCATCACCGAAGAGGGTATAGAAGAAGCGAAGGCAGCATTAGCCGCCAAAGCCAATGCCCAGCTGGAAGGTGAGGAAACAGATGATGCCGAATCTGATGACGTTGAAAACAATGACGATGAAGATTCCGAGTAAAAATTACTCGGAATCTTGTCAAGATATTTAATCCCGGAGGGTACTGTCATGGCTCAAAGACCACAAAAAAAACTTTTCACCCGCAGAAAATCCTGTCGATTCTGTGGTGAGAAAGATTTAGTTGTTAACTACAAAGACGTAAAAACACTTAGAAATTTTGTTTCAGAGAGAGGGAAAATCATTCCTCGCCGCATTGTCGGCACATGTGCCACACATCAGCGTCAGCTGTGTGAGGCCATCAAGCAGGCACGGCAGATCGCTTTTCTGCCCTATGCTGGCTCAGCTCAGGGATAATTACAGGGATCAGCAGGGAAATTAAGGTGGCCAGCCAGGGAAATCAACAGCCGAGAATAGGCCGAATTGCCCAGACGATTCTGTTTGCTTCCCTGGCAATCATTCTTCCTGGAGTGCAATGGTCCCTGTTTGGCTGGCTGTATTTATTTTTGCCGTTGCTGGCTTTTTATACACTGACCAGCTACGGAGGATTTATTGGAAAACGGTTGCTTGGCGTTACCGTTGCCATAGCTTTCGTTGCGTATCTCCTGCTGAATAATTTTGAATTTTTCGTTTTTTCTTTCGCTCTGTTATTTTCTGGATACGTCCTTTTTATTTCGGCAGAACGGCATGACACGCCTGCAGTAAGCGGCCTGAAAAGTGCTCTTGCGCTGGCCGGCAGCTGGGTCGTTATCCTCACCGTGCTGTCTATCGGTTCGGATGTGTCGGCGTATGGACAGTTTTTAAACTCTCTGGATGAAGGAATTACCGAAGCAACCAACTATTACCGGCAGAATAACGATATTTCAGCAGATACCCTGTTGATGCTGGAAACCACCCTCCACTGGATGAAGGTCTATATCCCCCTGATAATGCCTTCAATTCTTGGTAGTTTTATTCTGACTCTTACCTGGTTTACTATGGTGGTTGGTAACGTACTTGTACCGAAAACCGGGGGCAGTGCACCATGGGTGAGTTATCAATTCTGGCAATTGCCGGAAAAAACTATCTGGCTCGCTATAGGTGCAGGGTTATTCGCCCTTCTGCCGATTCAGATATTGAGAACCATCGGCATCAACGTTCTCGTTTTATTAAGTATGATCTATTGTTTTCAGGGTTTGTCTATTGCCGTTTTTTTTATGAATAAATGGAAAATCCCCCTGCTGCTCAGATCTTTTTTTTATGTTATGATCATTTTTCAGTCGTTTGGTACAATCCTTCTGCTTGTCTTTGGTCTAGGCGATATCTGGTTTGATTTTCGCAAACTCAAGCAAAAGGAAGGGAATCAACCAAAATAATAATTACCGGCACGGTGATCTCTTTATCACTGAGCCCGGTTTATGAGACCTATTTTCATAGGAGTTTAAGAATATGGAACTTATTTTAAAAGAAGTAATCAGCTCTCTCGGCCTCGAAGGAGATGTCGTAACTGTCAAACCTGGCTACGGTCGTAATTACCTTCTTCCACAGGGCAAAGCTGTTCAGGCTACTCCGGTTAATCTTGCCCTTCTTGAAAAAGATAAGGCAGCCATCGAAGCTCGGCGTGCCAAAGAACAGAAACTGGCTGAAGAAGCCGCCAAAAAAATATCCGGACTTACCCTCGTCATCGAGCAGCTGGCCGGTATTGACGAACGCCTTTTCGGTTCAGTCACCACTGCAGATATCTGTGCAAAACTTGCTGAGCACAATGTGATTGTCGATAAAAGACAGATCCTGTTAACTGAGCCTGTTAAAACCCTTGGCGAAACGAAAATCCAGGTGAAGGTTGGTTTTAATGTGACTGCTGAATTCACGCTCAACGTTGTACCTATCCAGGCAAGCTAATACGGCCCGGATCGTTCGTTGGCGGCAACCATCGACTACACTGTAAAAGGTCCTCGTATCAGTTCCTTCTACTGGTTATTCGAAGATAAAAACACACCTGGAGGCTTGACCTTCATGGTGTGTTTTTGTTTAATGGCTCCCTGTGTCTCCGGTACTGCCTCGTACCAGCCAGACAAGATTTTATTTCTCGGTTAATAATGAACAAATTTGAGAAGATACCTGATCCTTCCAGGTCAATAGTTCCCTCAGGGATACCGCCGCAAAATATTGAAGCGGAACAGGCCGTCCTCGGCTCGATTCTGCTTAAAGCGGACCTGCTTGGTGCGGTTCTGGAAATCCTTACCCCTGAGGATTTCTATAAAAACAATCATCGCCTGATTTATGATGCGATGATTGATCTTTTTGAAAAAAATGAACCGCAGGATCTTCTTACCGTCTCCAATTTACTGAAAAACAATAATAAACTCGATCAGGTCGGTGGACCGACATATCTTGCGTCGCTCACCTCAATTGTGCCGGTAACCGCCAATGTTACGAGTTACGCCAAAATCATCCGTCAAAAATCGATACTGCGCAGGCTTATCTCGGTCAACACCAATATTGCCACCCGGTGCTATGAAGAGCAAAATGATATTGATATTCTGGTAGATGAAGCAGAGCAGGCGATTTTTGACATTGCCGGGTCCAAAGGAAGCCAATATTTTACCCACATTAAATCCATTGTTCCCAAAGCCTTTGCCACTGTAGAGCAGCTCTACAAAAGAAAAGAATTCATCACCGGTGTTCCCACAGGGTATAACCAGATTGACAAAATGACTGCCGGTCTCCAGCCGTCAGATCTGATTATTATTGCCGCCAGACCGTCAATGGGCAAAACCTCCTTTGCCATGAACATTGCCCAGCACGCAGCGCTCGTCGAAAAGACTGGAGTGGCAGTATTCAGCCTGGAAATGTCAAAGGAGCAGTTGGTTATGCGCCTGTTAAGTTCGGTAGGACGAATAGATTCCCAGCGCATCAGAACCGGCAACATGCACAGCGAGGACTGGCCGAAACTGACCAGAGCGGTAGGTATGTTATCGGAAGCTCCTATATTTATCGACGATACGCCAGCCATCTCTGTGCTGGAAATGCGGGCAAAAGTAAGAAGACTGGCGTCGCAGCACGAGATCGGTTTGATTGTTGTCGATTACCTCCAGCTCATGCGCGGAAGAAACACGGAAAACAGAACCCAGGAAATCAGCGACATCTCCAGATCTTTGAAGGCCCTGGCCAAAGAACACGCAATCCCGGTCATGGCCCTGTCACAGCTGAACAGAGGGCTGGAAAGCCGGACCGATAAACGCCCCATGATGTCTGATCTCCGCGAGTCCGGTGCCATTGAACAGGATGCTGATGTGATATGTTTCATCTACCGTGATGAAGTCTACAACAAATCAGAAGACAATCCGGAACGAGGCTCCGCTGAGATCATTATCGGCAAACAGAGAAATGGACCGACCGGCGTTGCAAGATTGACATTTGTCAAAGAATTTACCATGTTTGAAAACATGAGCAATTATGAAGAACAGGAAGGGTTTATCTAATAAATTATTGATACATTTATTTCTTCTTTTCCAATAGACAGGAAACATCTTAACTACTGTATTTTGAGGCAAGACAATGACCGAAGATAACGCCATTTCAAATAAGTACGATTTTAAATCCATTGAGGCAAAATGGCAGGCACTCTGGCAAGACGGCGAAGTATATAAAGTTACCGAAGACGATTCTAAAGAAAAATATTACCTGCTGGAAATGTTTCCTTATCCTTCCGGACGCATTCACATGGGTCACGTGCGCAACTATTCGATTGGCGATGTAGTCGCGAGATACAAACGAATGCGCGGCTACAATGTCCTCCATCCCATGGGCTGGGACGCCTTCGGTCTGCCCGCGGAAAACGCCGCACAAAAAAATAACAGTCACCCCGCGACGTGGACATACGACAATATAGATTACATGCGTAATCAGCTGCGTCAGCTTGGTCTCTCCTATGACTGGAGCAGGGAAATTGCCACCTGTAACCCAAAATATTATCAATGGGAACAACTTCTCTTTATTGAGATGTTCAACAAGGGAATCGTCTACGAGAAAGTCACCACCGTTAACTGGTGTGAATCCTGTCAGACGGTCCTTGCCAATGAACAGGTTATTGAAGGAACCTGCTGGCGTTGTGACGAACCGGTCTATCCCCGAAAAATGAATGGCTGGTTTTTTAAAATCACCGATTACGCGGAAGAACTGCTCCGTGATCTCGATCAGCTTACCGGCTGGCCGGAAAAGGTACTGACGATGCAGCGCAACTGGATTGGCAAATCCACCGGCCTCACCTGCGACTTTGCCGTGGCGGATCTGGATTGTAAAATTTCCATTTTCACCACCAGGCCGGATACCATTTTCGGGGTCACATTCATGTCGATCGCCGCCGAACATCCGCTGCTTGATACCCTGATTGCCGGCACTGAACGAGAAACCGAAATTCGCCGGTTCACCGAAGAAATCCTTACCCAGAAGCAGCGGCAATCAGTCGAAGTCGTGCCCGAAAAAGAAGGTATTTTTACCGGCCGCTATTGTGTGAATCCTTTCAATGGCGAAAAGCTGCCCATTTATGTGGCAAATTTCGTTTTGATGGAATATGGCACCGGTGCAGTTATGGCGGTACCGGCGCATGACGAGAGAGATTTTGAGTTTGCCCGAAAGTATGGTTTACCTGTCAGTCCAGTGGTCGTCCCAGAAGGGATCGATCTCGATCCGGCAACAATGCAGGAAGCATCTACCATTCCCGGCATGCTGAAGAATTCAAGCCATTTCACCGGGATGGATTCTCTTGCTGCCCAGGCTGCGATAATACAATTTGCCGAAAAAAACCACTTCGGTTCAGCACACGTCACCTATCGGCTGCGCGACTGGGGTATCTCCAGGCAACGGTATTGGGGGGCACCCATCCCGATGATCCATTGTGACCGATGCGGTGTGCAGCCTGTACCGCTTGATCAACTGCCGGTAGTACTGCCGGAAGATCCCGAGGTCGGCAGCGCCTGCCTGCCTTTATATAAACGCCCGTCCTTTATCGCTACCAGTTGCCCGAAGTGCGGCCAGGCTGCTGAAAGAGAAACCGATACCATGGATACCTTCATGGAATCCTCCTGGTATTTTGCCAGATACGTCTGTCCGAGATATACCGATTCCCCCATTGAACGCGACAAAGCCGCCTACTGGCTGCCGGTTGACCAGTATATCGGCGGTGTGGAACACGCAATCCTCCACCTGCTCTATTCCCGCTTTTTCACCAAAGTCCTGAGGGATCTCGGCTACCTGGATATCGACGAACCGTTCACCAATCTGCTGACCCAGGGTATGGTTATTAAAGACGGTACCAAGATGTCCAAGTCAAAAGGCAATGTAGTCGATCCAAACGATTTGATCCAGGAATACGGCGCCGATACGGTCAGACTGTTCAGCCTGTTTGCCGCTCCTCCCGAGAGAGACCTGGAGTGGAGTTCCCAGGGAGTTGAAGGATCTTCCCGATTTCTAAACCGGGTATACCGTCTGATACTAGCCTGCACTGAGATACTCGACTGCGCACAGAATATCCCGTCACAACTGAGTGCACAGGGAAGAATTGTTCATCGAAAAACGCATCAAACCATAAAACGGGTCACCGAAAATATCGAACAGAATTTCCATTTTAATACCGCAATCAGTGCCATGATGGAGCTTTTCAATATTCTTTCTATCTCGGTCGGAGATAATGCGCAGGAGGAGGTGGAACCACCCGTTATTCGCCAGGCAATTTCCGTACTCCTACTCTTGCTTTCCCCGATGGTGCCCCATTTTGCCGCAGAAATGTGGGAGAAAATCGGCAATAAAGATTCCATTGAAAAACAACCATGGCCTGAGTTCGACGCAGAAGCTGCACAGGAAGATCTGCTCACCATCGTGATCCAGGTGAACGGCAAAGTCCGTTCGCGACTTGAGGTTCCTGTCGAAGTTACTGATGAATTTCTTATCGAGAAAGCTCTGGCGGACGAGAACACTGTCAAATTCATCGACGGAAAAACGATTAGGAAAACTATTGTCGTCAAGAAGAAGCTGGTCAATATTGTAGTCTGATAACTCTTGGTGGTGCCTGCTTTTCTACAAGTAGAATTCTTCAACGAAACAGGAGATGTGCAGTGAGAACAGTCCGACACTTTTTTGCCATGCTCGTAATGGCAGCAATGGTTACAGCCTGCGGCTATCATAACCCCAATGTCTACAATGGGCCGTCTAAAACCATTTATATGACCGAATGGAAAAATAGAACCAGTGAACTGGGGCTTGATTCGGAAATATACAGATCTTTGACCAAGTGGTTTCAAAAATCAGGGTCCATTGCCACTGCTCGCAAAAAAGACGGTGCAGATCTGATCTTTGCCGGTGAAATCATATCGCTGGAGCTGCCAAGTTTAGCCTATGGGGCGAACAGTATAACCACCCAGGTAAAAGTGATCCTGCTGGTTCGCTATACCCTGAGAGACATTGCCACGAAAAAGATTGTGCTCGAAGTACCGAGTGAATCCTGGACGGAAGAATTTCTGGTATCCAACAGTTCCTCCTCAAACACCAGTAATGAGAAGGAGGCTCTCGACACCATTATCGATGATATGTCAAAGAGAATATACCAGCGCACCATTACAAAACTACGTAATTTACCCTGATTAATAACGTATCTCCATTAACCCAGGCAGAGCCGGGCCAGTAATTTCCTGGCCTGGCTCTGCTTTTTTCCTGCCTCTTTCACTTACTCCATGCTTCGTATAGGTAAACTTGTCTTTAATTCTCCGTTTGTCCTGGCCCCGCTTGCCGGATACACCGACTTACCGTTCCGACTTCTTTGTCGCAGCTTTGGCGCCGGTTATTGTGTCTCCGAGATGATCAGCTGTCATGGTCTTGTTTACCGCCAGGCAAACACCCTGAGAATGCTTGCATCGATCGCCGAAGAAAAACCCGTCGCCTTCCAGCTGTTTGGGGCAGACCCCGAAGCGATGGCCGATGCTGCCGAAATTCTGGCGGCCTATAACCCGGATATGCTGGATATCAATATGGGTTGTCCGGTCCGAAAAGTCACCAGAAAGGGCGCCGGTGCCGCGTTGATGACCGATTTTCACCTGGCGAAAGCGATCCTGGCTCAAGTTGTTGCAAGAGTCTCACTACCCATTACGGTAAAAATCAGATCAGGAAAAGACAGCCAGTCAATCAATGCTCCCGCCTTTGCCAGAATGCTCGAAGATACCGGCGCTTCGGCCATTACAGTACATGCCAGAACCTGGTCGCAGGCTTTTTCCGGTACCATAGACCGGGCTATCATCAGTCAGGTAAAACAGGCCGTTTCCATTCCGGTTATCGGCAACGGCGATGTATTTTCCTGTGCAGATGGCCGGCACATGATGGAAGAAACCGGCTGTGATGGTGTAATGATAGGGCGCGGTGCATTGGGCAACCCCTGGGTTTTTCAGGAATCCGGTCGCCCGGATGAGATACGCGAGATCATGGCTGTTGCCGGAAGACATCTCGCCTTGATTGAGAAATTTCTGCCGGCAGAAAGAGTGCTCGGCTACATAAAAAATCATATGTGCCGCTACTTTAAAGGATTGCCGGGCAGCTCGACGCTTCGGCAAAAGGTTTTAGCCGCACCGGATCTGCCCGCACTTAAAATACAGCTTGACCCTGATTTTCTGTAATTCCTTTAACTCACTTTCATTTTTGCAGCTTTACTATTTTTTTAAGGAGATCTTTGCTCTCCTCCGTTCTTTTATCCGACATTGTTTTCGAGCGCAGCGCAATTCTTATATTGTGCTCTGCCTCCTTCAATTTACCTTCATACAAATAATATTTGCCGAGATAATAACTCGAATCGCCCGGCCTTTGCTGATCCGAGGCAATTTGTCCCAATTCAAAATAGACCTTGGCATATTCGGGTAATTCATAACTGACTTCCTGTAAATATTTTTCAGCCTCAGCACTGCGATGGGATCTGTAGAGTAATTTCGCCAAAGTAAAAGCAGCATACATATCCGAACCATTCCCCGCCAGGGCATCTCGAAGCGTTTTTTCAGCTTCAATGAATTTCCCATCTGCAAAGAGCGCAACTCCCTTGTCAGTCTTGAGAATATTTTTGTCGGGAAAATATGCTCTCACTTTTTCCAGCAGGGCCAGACTTTTGGGGAAGTCGCTTTCGTTTTCTGCTATCTGTGCCAAGCCATAATCGGCCATCACCTTCTTGAATTCACTTGCCCTGCTATCGGCAATAACGTTGGCAAGGTACATCTTGAAATCCCGGGCGTCTTTTACTTTGGCAAGAATCCGGTATTTAAAACGGAGAAACTCGAAATCGTCGGTGGTTGTGACGGCCGCCTTGCTCGTTTTGTGGTCGTTTTCGACCAGCGATTCTATGGTGTTGAGCCGTTCTTCAGGGTTGGGATGGGTAAGCAGATATTGCGGTGGTTTCTCACTCCGGTATCTCGCGATCCGTCGCATAGATTCAAGCATTTTTATCTGTCCCTCGGGATCCCGATGGAGATTTTTCATCCAACCATAGGCCATGAGATCCGCTTCTTCCTCATCTTGCCGGCTGAAATGCAGATTGATGCTTTGCCCTGTGGCCAGTGCACCAGTGAACAACGCCGGTGCTGCAGCTCCGCCGAATGCCAAGGCGGCCAAGGCCAGGCCAAGTGAACCGATGGTGGTGTATTTTCCTTTCTCCATTCTGGAGGCGAGATGGCGTTTGACGATATGACCTACTTCATGGGCCAAAACAGAGACCAACTCGTTTTCAGAATTCATGGTCTCAATCAAACCGGAGTGGAAAAATATCAACCCGGAAGGTGCAGCAAAAGCATTAAATTCTTTATTGTTTATAACAAAAAAATGATAATCGAAATACTGGATTCCAGCTACTTCCAGAACACTCTGACCAAGCCTGGTTATATATTGGGTAATATCCGGATCATCGATGACCTCGAATGCGGATCGCACCGAATAGAGTAATTTTTCACCTACTTCCCGTTCATCGCCAATGGTGAATGCCGACACCGGGACCACCGTACTAAACTGTACAAACAACCCAATCAACATCCAGACAAAAGATTTCATGATTTTTTTTTTCATTGTTCCTTCAACCATTGCACTGTCCTGCGAAGGCCCTCTGCAGTAGAAATAACAGGTTCATACCCCAAATCCTGCCGGGCATTCTGGAGAGAAAAATAATGCGATTTTGCCAGTTGTTCAGCGAGAAACCGTGTCATCTTAGGCTCTTTTTTAGATTTTACAAGAGTATAGATGGCCTCTATAACTGCCCCCAGGCGGTAGGCAACAGGGAAAGATATCGACGTCTTAACCTTCTCAATCTCCATGGCCACAAACAATTCATTTATCCAGTCCCAGAGATTTACCGGTTCGCCCTGGCTGATGAAATAAGGTTTACCCGCAGCCGTTCCTTTCCCGGCCAAATTCTTTGCAGCCAGGATATGGGCGTCAGCAACATTGTCAATATAAGAAATATCAACAAAATTGGAACCATCCCCTACTCTTTTCAGCATTCTTTCTCTACCGCTTGCCAGCAGTCGTGGAAAGAGGTGGGGATCGCCAGGGCCCCAGACAAGGTGAGGCCGGAGGGCACACGTTTTAAGAGTTGTGCAGTTTGCATTAAGGACGGCTTTTTCGGCCATAACCTTGCTTTTAGCATAGTGGCACAGGTACTTGTCGGCATAGGCAAGACGTTCATCCCCTCCTCTGATGTCGACCCGGTTAAATACCACCGAAGGGGTTGAAGTATACACGAGCATCGGAACATTATTTTTCCGGCAACTTCCGAGCACCACCTCAGTGCCGAGCACATTGGTTGCATAGTAATCTGTCCACGGTCCCCAGATACCAGCTAATGCGGCCACATGAAAAACGATATCGACGCCTTCGGTGGCTCTTTTCATCAGGCCAGGATCGACTATATCGCCAACAATGCACTGTCCACCGATTCGCTCTATTTCCGGGTACCGGTGCCGGCCGACAACTTTTGTCTCAATCCCAAGATCGATAAGCTTGGTGACGATGGCTTTTCCGACAAATCCGCCGCCGCCGGTAACCAGTGCCATTTTTATCGACCGGGGATAATTTTCTTTTGTGCCCATAGTGCCAGTTTCTCGCGAAATATTTTGGCGTTGTGCCTGATGTCTACCGGAAAGTTTTTATGTACCAGAAAATGTTTAATGTCACTGGTCAGTTCTGATTGGGCAGCTCTCTCTTTAACTTCCTCAAGCAGCTTGTTTTTATTGATTTTTGTGTCTTTTTTCGGCTCAATAACAATCACTGGTATTTTTTTTCCAGCCGTGACAATACCGTCATTTATCCCGACCAGGGCCGATCGGTACACCTCGGGATGCTCGTTTATTATCGCCTCACAGGGCACAGAAAAAAGCGTACCCAGCGCCGTTACCACCCGATGGGCGCGCCTGCCGCAAAACCAGAGACGATGTTCCTGATCGAGATAGCCAACGTCGCCCATCCTGTGCCAGGAAGTGTCGCCATCGAGGATCTTGGCCATTCTGGTCTCTTCGGGATTATTCAAATATGCCCTGGTAACCACATCTCCTTTGACGATAATTTCACCAATCTCTCCATCAGCTGCCAGCATCTCTTTGGTCAACCCGGTAAGAGGAAAATCAGAGATATGAATGATTTTGATCTCAACACCAGGCAGTGGCCGACCGACGCAGGTTCCTTTCCCCTGCCGGCTAAGCTGCCACGTCTTTTCAACAGCTTCACGACCTTCGATTGAGACTATCGGCAGGCTTTCCGTAGCGCCATAGGGCGTGAAAGTTTCAGCATCGACGGGAAGTATCTCCTGCACCCTTTTAAGCAACTCGCAGGGTACTGGTGCTCCGGCCATCAACACTTTACGAAGAGAATGCAGGATGATCCCATGATCCAGGCAATATCGGCTCACCACATTCCAGATGGCCGGAGAGCCAAACGAGTAGGTAACGTGGTGTTTCCGGATGGAGGCCACAAATTTCCTTGGATTCACGCGGGCGGGTTGAGTTGGATCCATATCGGGGATAACGGCACAGGCCCCAAGTGCTGCAGAAAACAAAGCAAAAAGCGGGAAACCAGGCTGATCCACATCAGCTGGGCCAATGGCATAATAGTCCTTAATCAGACGCAGCTGTGCACTGAAAATCGAATGCTCATAGCGAACCCCCTTAGGGGGCCCGGTAGACCCGGTAGTGAAGATAATTGCCGCAAGATCAGTTTCCGTCGGTTGGTAGACCGGATAATCCACGCCAATTCCATTATTTTGGCGAATATCTGGACCAAGAAGTCCAAAAGAGTTGCCGCAGCAAAATGTTTTCTCCACCGTCTTAAAAGCTTTACGGAAAATTTTTGAGAACAGAACAGCTTTTGGGACACCAACGAGAAATTTCGGTCTAACCCTGGCAATACAACGCAATAGATTTTTATAGCCCATTCCGGGATCGATAAGAACAATGGGACTGCCAATCTTGAAAAATGCCAGCGTCAGACAGATAAAATCAACCGATGGACGCACCATCAGCATCGTTATGTCGCCAGGGCCGAGACCAGCCGAAGAAAAATAGTCGGCATACGTATTCGCCCAGCCATTGAGCTCTTTAAAAGAGATTTTTTTGCGGGTCCGCGCCTCTATAATGGCTATCCGATCTCCCTGTTCTTTTGCTGCGCCAACAAACGATTCGGCGATATTGCGTGTCATCCCTCACCTCCTGCTCGTTCAGACCCGAAAAAACGACTTGAGTATAGGAACGATTTCTTCCAATTTATCTTCAAGGATATAATGACCGCCATCTGGAAAATAGTGATGTTCGGCCTCAGGGAACCTCTTCCGCCACTCCTTAAAAAAGTGGTCGTCAAAACAAAAATCGCCACCTCCCCAGACTATGAGCAGAGGAACAGCTCGAGCTCGAAGAAGCGGAAGCTTGTTCTCAATATCGACCAGAGTGGCATAGCTACGATGCTGAGCATTTAGCGGAATATCCCGGACAAAATTATACACCGCCACCCGATTTTGCCAGTTATTATATGGCGCGAGATACGCTTTTGCCACCGTCGGAGCCAGTTTCTTTTTGACCGCCATAAACTGCGCCGGCCATGCAAAGCCGTTCAGCAGCCTGACGATCACTTCGCCGGCAACCGGGAGGCGGCAGAGCCGTATTCGCAGCGGTATTCGAGAAGAGCGAAACGCAGCAGTATTCATGACGACGATTTTTTCGATACTGCTTATGTGGTTCACGGCACAGCCAATCCCGATTGCTCCACCCCAGTCATGAGCCACCAGGGAAAAACGGTCAATATCCAGATGAGTGAGCAGATGTTCGAGGTTTTCTATATGCTGGGCCAGGCAATAGGAATACTTCTGCGGTTTATCGGAAAGGCCGCAACCGATGTGATCAAGAGCGATAACCCGATAATTTTTACGCAGAAGAGTAATGATATGCCGGTAATAGTAGGACCAGGTCGGATTACCATGCACCATGACAATAACCGGACCACTTCCTTCATCGATATAATGCATTCTGCCGCCATCGAGTTGCAGGTAGTGCGACGAAAATGGGTAGTCAGGGTACACTGTTTTTCACACCGTTAATAAATTATTATATTCAAACTGCTGCAGCATATCGTATATACAAAGCATCAAAGCCTATAATCCCGGATGGTTAGTATATTACGTCCCGTAAGATGGTACACAGACAAAACTCTCAGAAGAGACATTAACAATAATCCTGGCTTTCTACCCATCTCCCGGGGCGAGTGTCAACTGTTTACCATTTTTACCGCTGGCAGTCTATCTTTCATCGCTCATCGGAGGAGAGGATAAAGTCGTCTCCGCCTCACAAGTATTGCTTGAGAATAATTCCTATCATACTGCTATCTTTATTAAATTTTAAATATTTTGTTGCCTTTCGAGAACAAACATGCTAAACGAATCAGTTGTTGTGATACATAACTTGTGTATAAACGATCTAAAGAAGGGCAAGCTAATTGAAGGCTGGCTACAATACCTTTATTTCGAGACAACATCGGATGTCCGACCAGCGAATGGTCGGGAACATATTAACGGTTCGACTTTGAACTGAGGGCAAAAGGAGTAGTACAATGGCAGAAGGTACAGTAAAGTGGTTTAATGATGCGAAAGGTTTTGGTTTTATCGAACAAGATGGTGGGCAAGATGTTTTTGTACATTATTCCGCTATCAAAACTGAAGGCTTTAAGTCCCTTGAAGAGGGTTCACGGGTATCCTTTGAGATAGTTGACGGCCCGAAAGGTCCTGCCGCTGATAACGTTCAGAAAATTTAATTATATTTATATCAGATACAAAAAGCCCCCTGTGCAAACAATGCACAGGGGGCTTTTTTATTTGTCCGTCAGCCAGATAGCCTACATGGAAACGAGAGGGAGGTATTCAGGATTCCACCGGATCCTGTCAATTATTGTCCTCATCCTCACCTCATCGTTGTTGTGCTGAAAGTCGCTATAAACACAGGGTCTGCTCACTCCTCTTTCTACTGCGCACATGGCCACCGCCAGGGCGACTTTTACGGCCACTTTTCGAATATCGTTGATTGATGGCACCAGCCTCCCCTTGTCAAGTTGTTCCGGGGTCATCATCTCAGCAATTGCCCTGGCCGCCACGGTAAAAAACTCCGGCAGCACCTCCCTGGCACCTGAAACCAGTACCCCCAGCCCAACACCGGGAAAGACAAGAGCATTATTGCACTGACCAATATGACAGATATTGTCAAATTTCTCGAGGGTGGCACAGGGATTACCAGTAGCCACCAGAAAACCTTGCTCACTCCACTTACCGATATTCTGGCAAAAAACCTGCGGTGTTGAGATATGCTGAAAGAGCGGAAGTATCAGCGGTTTACTGGTGTTTTTCTTAATCTCTTTGATGGCCTCATCGTTAAAAAAGAATTCCTGACCGGTGGTACCGATCAACATGGTAATGCCCGCTTCACGTATGATTCCCGGGATATCAATTCGATCAATCTCACCAAGCCATGGATGACTGGCCTTATCTTTGGCAAATTTCTTCTTATAGCGCTCCAAACTGCTTTTCCCGACAAGAAGTCCTTTTGAGTCGATCATAAAGATACGATTGAGAGCTTCTTTTTCAGAGAGACCTTCGGCAATCATCGCATTCATAATCTGTTCGCCAATCCCAACCCCGCCAGCCCCGCCGCCATGGATAAGAATTCTCTGATCGGCGAGTTTTTCATTTTTAATTTTAATAGCCGACAGAATTGCCGCCAGAGCAATCGCCCCGGTGCCCTGGATATCATCATTAAAGGAGATCAGTTCATCAACGAAGGCATCACGAATACTAAAGGCATTCTGCTGTAAAAAATCTTCCCACTGACACAGGGCATTGGGAAAAACATTTCTGAATGCCCGGACAAACCTGCCGATAAACGATAAATATTCCTCGCCTTCCAGCCGCCGGTGCCGCCAGCCAAGGTATTTTTTGTCGGCAAGAAGCCTTTCGTTATTCGTTCCGACATCCAGGGAAATAGGCAGACAATGCCAGGGTGCAATTCCTGCACCCTGGGTATAGAGCATCAATTTCCCGAGACAAACGGCAATGCCACCTGCGCCTTGATCACCAATACCGAGTACTCCCTGGTTATCGGTTACAACAGCAACCCTGATGTCCCGGTGGGCACACCTGCGCAGGATATCTTCGGCTCTGTCAATATTGCCAGGATAGAAATGCAGCCCGTTGGCCTGCCTGAACATGGAGGAATATTTCTGGACTGCCAGACCGATGGTCGGGGTATATATTATTTTTATATAATTTTTGATGTCACTTTTTATAACAGCGTGGGCAAGGGTGGTGTTCCGGTCAAACATTGAACGAATAAAAATAAATTTTTCGATATCGTCCACTTTTTCATGCATTTTCGCCCGGGAACTCTCCACCTGTTCCTCAAGATTTCGTACGCCCGGCGGAAGACTTGCCTCCAGCCCCAATACTTTTCTTTCTTCAAGACTGAATGCCGTCCCTTTATTTATATAGCTGCAGGACCGAGCCGCAGATCCGCTGGCATAAACAACGATCTCCCGCGTATTGCCATACTCATCATATTTGAACCTGTACAGATTTGTTGACATTCCAAGCCCCCTTCATCATCTCAAAATAAAAATGTGCAATTGACAAGTACCTTACTTTACCCCATAATGGCAAGCCATGGAACCCTGGCAGAAAATACTACAGAACAGCATAACCACTCCCAATGGTTTGCAGGAGCATGTGGCTTGTGATAGTAACGCATTACTCGATGTAATAGCAAACTTTCCAATGCGCATAAATCCATATTTTTTAAAATTGATTCACCATCCCGGCGATCCGCTCTGGAAACAGGCTGTCCCCGACCCGGCAGAGATACACGACGGGGTCTGTGAGGACGATCCTCTCGGTGAAGAAAATCTCAGCCCGGTACCCAATCTCGTCCATAAATATCCTGATAGAGTGCTGTTTCTGGTGTCAAATACGTGTGCCATGTATTGTCGATTCTGTACCAGAAAACGCAAGGTGGGTACAGATAAAATGAGAATCACCCCCGATACCTTGAACGCGGGATACGATTACATGAGACAACACCCTGAAATCAGAGAGGTTCTTATTTCAGGAGGAGACCCACTACTCTTACCGGATGGAGAAATCGCGGCAATTCTCCACAACCTCCGTTCGATTCGATCGATCGAAATAATCCGCATCGGCACCAGAGTACCATCGGTGCTGCCCATGCGAATAACCAAGAAACTGGTTTCCATCCTTAAAGCCCATCATCCGCTCTACATCAATACTCATTTCAATCACCCCAATGAAATAACGGCAGAATCGAGCAAAGCCTGTACAATGCTCGCGGACGCGGGTATACCGATGGGTTGTCAGACCGTGCTGTTAAAAGGAATCAACGATGACGCTCAGACGCTTAAAAAACTTTTTGTCGGCCTGTTGCGCATCCGGGTAAAACCCTATTATCTTTTCCAGGCGGACCTGACCAAAGGCACCAACCATTTTCGTACGACAACAGAAACAGGAATAGCTATAATGCGCCAGCTCTACGGCCATATCTCAGGCATGGCTATTCCCACCTATGCCCTCGACGGCCCAAACGGCAAAGGCAAAATCCCCCTTACGCCCCAGTATATTATGGAACGCGGTGATACTCTGGTTTTTGAAAATTTCAAAGGGGAGATATGTACCTATCCTGAGGCAGGCGACAGCTGCTAGGAGCCTTTGATAAAAATAAAAACATTCGAAATCTTTATTTTTCCCTGAAAAACTTGCTTATCATCCCTGATAAAAGATATAATTTTCATGAGATTTCATTGCATTCCCAGAAAATAATCTACTATCCCGAAAAACTGCCATGAATACCGATTACCTGTTGCAGAGCATCCTCAGCTCTGATGAGCTGCCGACTTTACCTACTGTCGCCTCGCAGCTGATAACCCTGACTTCAAGAGAAGATGCAACCCTTGCCGAGATAGGTGAGTTGGTTTCCCAGGACATTTCGATCTCAGCCAAAATTTTAAAGGTGTCCAACTCCGCCTTTTATAGTTTTCCTCAGCAGATTGGTTCGATTAAACAGGCGGTCAGTATTCTTGGTATGAACGCAGTTCGCAGTCTTGTGCTGTCTTTTTCTTTCCTGAGCATGAAAGCCGGAAAAACGAAGAGTCGCTTTAATTTCGAAAAATTTTGGGAAAAATCTCTTACCTCAGCCGTTACCGCGAGACTCATTCTCGAAAAAGTAACAGGCGCAGATATCGAAGAAGTATTTGTTTCCGGGCTCCTGCAAAATCTTGGCGAACTTATCCTCGCCAGATCCTTTCCAGAGGAATACGATAGAGTACTCAGAACAGTCGAGGACGATCAGCACGACACCTTAACCGCTGAAGAAACCGTTTTTGGCATGAACCATACAATTGTCGGGACCGAAGTAGCCAAGAGCTGGGGGTTTCCGGAAATATTGCTGGCCCCCATCCAATACCATCATAACCCAACCGAATATACCGGCAAAAATGCAAACATTCGAGCGTCGGTACGAGCGATCTACCTCTCCGACCTGCTCATGCAAATCCTTTTTTCGGACAAACCGGAAGTCTATCACCTGCAATTTCGTAAAGAAGCCGGAAAATTACTGGGACTTTCCACTGAAAACATTGAGTCGATCCTCGACCAGGTGCATATAAAAGTAAAGGAGGCTGGAACGTACTTCAATATCAAAATACAGCCTCCCCAGTCCATACAGGAAATTCTCCAGGAGGCAAACATTCGTTTGAGCCTGATAAACCTGGATTACGATCAGATGAACAAACAACTTATCCTGACCAAGATTCATCTTGAAAACCTGACCCGCGAGCTGGAAGAAAAAAACAGGAGGCTGGACAACCTGGCCAATGTTGACGGTTTGACGGGTATATATAACCACAGATATTTCCAGAATGTTCTTGAACAGGAGAGCAAGAGAGCCTCCCGGAATAATTCTGCTCTCTCGCTTCTGATCATTGATATCGATTACTTTAAAAAGGTCAACGATACCTATGGCCATCAGGTGGGTGATTTTATTTTGGCGGAATTTTCCAAAACTCTTCAGGAGAATATTCGACAATACGACGTTCTCGCCCGGTACGGAGGTGAAGAATTTGTCATCATTCTTCCCGAGACAACCGTTGCGGATGCATTCGTTGTCGGTGAGAAACTACGGACCATTATCGAATCAACGGTTTTCGAGGATAACCGTGATAAATATTATATCACCGCCAGTTTCGGACTGGCCAGCTGCACCCCGGCCATCGAGGATAACTTCAACAAAAGCACCTTGATTAGTCACGCCGACCAAGCCCTCTATGAAGCCAAAGAGAAAGGACGCAATAAAGTGGTGGGATATAGTCCCAAAAAAAAATGGTTCGCTTTCTGAGTAGGCCAGACATGTTCTTACATCATGTTTTCCGGATCAACATCGATGACCAAGGTGCACTGATTTCCAACCAGTTCCTGCCGAACGCCTTTTATCGCTGTACACAGCGCGTGCATTTCATCTGTATTTTTCCCCTTTAAGAGAATCTGCCACCGATAGTTGTCTTTTATTTTGTCGAGTGGTGCTGGGGCCGGACCAAGGGTTTCAATGTTGAATTTTTCTTTTTTAACCGTCTGGCGGCAAAACCCGGCAAGCCGCGCAGTAGATTGCTGAACTGCTTTTTCCACTCTACCCTGAAGTCGCAGAGCCGTCAGTCGCAGATAAGGAGGGAAGGCCGGATGGCGACGCAGTTTCATCTCGTGGCCAAACATTTTATTGTACTGATGGTCTCTTGAATAGGCGATCGCATAATGATCGGGTCGCATGGTCTGGATGATAACCTCTCCCGGTTCATCACCCCGCCCCGCCCGACCAATCACCTGGGTAATGAGTTGGAATGTCCTCTCCGCCGCTCTGAAATCTGGCATACTCATCCCACCATCGGCCCAGACAACACCAACCAGGGTAACATCAGGAAAATGGTGGCCCTTGGCAATCATCTGGGTGCCGATCAGGATATCTATTTTTTTATCATGCATCTGTGCCAGGATGGCCAGAAACTTTCTCCGATCAGAGGCGGTATCCGAATCCAGTCTCTTGACCCTCGCATCCGGAAAAAGCGCCACAACCTCTTCTTCGACCCTTTCCGTGCCGTATCCGGCGGGAATCAGGTCTGTTGATCTGCACTGCAGACAGACACTGTTATGCACCATGGAAAAGCCGCAATAATGACAGATGAGCTGATTTCTGCCTTTATGCAGGGTGAGTGATACATGACAATGGCTGCACTGCACCGGTGTGCCACAATCCCGACACAACATTACGGTAGAAAACCCTCTCCTGTTCAGCAGCAGAATGCTCTGCTTGCCGCGGGCGAGGTTTGCGGCCAGTTTTTCGTGGAGTTCCTTTTTTATGATGCCTTTGGTTTCTTTGGCCTTATCTTTATTTAGATCAACTACGGTAACAACCGGCAACGATCTCTTGCCCACCCTGTCTTTCATGGTAAGAAGAGTATACTTGCCGGATTGCGCATGGGCAAAACTGGTAATCGACGGAGTTGCCGAGCCCAGAAGAACCACGGCATCATGGTATTTTGCCCGTAACACTGCAAGGTCGCGACCATGATACCGAAAACTGTCATCTTGTTTGAAGCCGGCATCATGCTCTTCATCCACCACTATTAAGCCGGGATCTCGGCAAGGAGCAAAAAGAGCCGACCTGGCACCGATAACGACCTTAGCCTTACCGGTCAGGGCCAGGTAAAATTGATCAAACCTTTCCGCCTCCGACATGCCGGAATGGAGCAGCACAACTAAATCACCAAAACGTGAGAGCAGATGTGCCTCAAGCTGAGTGGCGAGCGCAATTTCAGGCACCAGAATGATAACGTCCCTGCCGATTGCGAGGGTCTGTTCCGCAGCCCGCAGGTAGACTTCGGTTTTGCCGCAACCTGTGACCCCGTGCAGCAGAAAGGGATGGAAACTCCTGGCCCTTATAGCCGGAAGTATGCTGTCTAAAACAGTTTGCTGTCCAGGAGTAAGAATTTCTGGTCGGGGATAGTGATGCAGTTGCTCACCAAAAGGGCTGCGCATGACTCTTTGATTCGAACGGACCACAATCTGTTTTTCTTCAAGAGAGACTAATGCCTTGGGGGCACCACCATAGTCGTGCCGTAAATCCTTTAAGGCAATGGTTGGACAATTTTTTTTTTGGCTCAGCTGCTGCAGACTATACAGAGCTTTCACTTCCGAAATCTTCAGATCAACACCAGCATCCCGGCTCATTTTCTGCTGGTATTCTTTTATACCCTCCGGGGCTGCGTCAAGCTCTGTTGGTGGCAGAAAATCCGGTGAACTCATGCCATAACAGATCTCGTTTTTTTCCTGAACGCCATCGCTTGCCATGACATCTATCATGCCGATCGTATCGTTATTAACAAGGCGACCAACCGTTTTTTTTGCCTCTCGGTCACGCAGTATCTTTGCTGTCTCGGCGGCACCGAGTTCGCCACTGGTCGCGATTTTTTTTGCCCATGCAGGTATATCTGCCGGGGAAAAGAAAGCTAAAAAATTATCGGCATCACCCTTTAACACGAGTTTTTTTACGCTCTTTGGCGTAAGTCCACCCGGCAGGGCCGTTTTAATAACCAGCCCCAACGGATAATGATAATAATTAGCTACCCATCTATAGAACGGAACGCTATTCTCATGAAAGAGAGAATACTCATCGAGAAAGGCACCTATTTTCCTGATTTTGTACGGAACGTTCTCAACTATCGGCACCACGGCAAGGACGTAACCGGTTACCCTTCGATTGCCAAGCGATACCAGTACCCGGCGTCCGACATATGTCCGGCATAGCTCGGCGGTAGCTCCGTTGTCTGTGATCTCAGCCAAACAATAGGTTAAAGTCTGTTCCAAGGGGGCAGCAACAGCGACCTCCAGGTGGATCATAGAGTAGCTACAACCTTTTTCAGGTGTTCTTTCAATTGCTTACCTAAATCGGGATGTCTGAGGCCATAGGCAATAATTGCTTTCAGATAGCCCATTTTATCGCCTGCATCGAATCTCGTCCCCTCAAATTCCATGGCATACATACCCCTTAGTTTAGTCAGGGCTAACAGCGCATCAGTCAACTGAATCTCCCCGCCATGGCCAGGTGTTGTCTTATCCAGTATACTAAAAATCTCCGGCATTAAGATATATCTGCCGATAATTGCCATATTCGAATCGGTTGTGCCGGGAGCCGGTTTTTCAACCATACGGGTAACTTTATAGGTTTTGTCTCGATCAATCTTTTCTCCTTCTACAATTCCGTATTGCGGGGTTTCCTCCATAGGCACCCTCTGGATGGCGACAATCGATTCGCCCACCTCATCGAAGAGATCAAGAAGCTGCTTGGCACAGGGGGTTTTGCTCAAGACCATATCATCGCCCAGCAAGACCATGAAAGGTTCGTCGCCGATAACATTCCGCGCTGTCCAGATTGCATGACCCAGACCAAGGGGTTTTTTCTGGCGTACGGAGACAATATCTATCAAATTGGAAATATTATTCAGTTCTTCCCCCAGAACCACTTTCTTTTTTTCTTTCAGGACCGCGTCGAGATGAAAATTGAAATCAAAATGATTCTCAATTGCCGATTTTCCCTCACTGGTAATAAAAATAATCTGATCAATTCCTGATGCGACAACCTCTTCGACTATATATTGTATAGTGGGTCGATCAACGATTGTGAGCATTTCTTTGGGGATTGCCTTAGTGGCCGGCAGAAATCTGGTCCCGAGACCAGCGACAGGAATGACAGCTTTTCGAACTTGCATAGTAACCTCAATTTTTTGGTAACAGAAAACCATCTGGTATGGTATCTACCCCGATAAAGGGGGATAGAGTCCTTTTATTATCCCCTATTGCTGGAGCAAATCTCTAACCGACACTTAACACACTTTACAAACGACATCTATTTTTTTCATGAATTTTTACTACCCTGATACTCTGCCGATAACAGACCACAAAGACACCATTATCGACAATATTATACGTCACCAGGTTATCGTCATTGCCGGAGATACCGGCTCAGGAAAAACAACGCAGCTGCCCAAAATGTGCCTTGAGGCTCTGCCCGATAATCGCCTGATGATAGGCTGCACCCAGCCGCGACGTATTGCAGCATCCACTGTCGCAAGCAGAGTCGCCGAAGAGTTAAGAGAAGCCGGCGACCTCGTCGGCTATAAAATCCGCTTTCATGATTATACGACGCCTGCGACAAAGATCAAGTTCATGACCGACGGTGTACTCTTAGCCGAAACGCGTCAGGACCGGCTCCTGTCCAAATATGGCGTAATAATTGTCGATGAAGCTCACGAGAGAAGCCTCAACATTGATTTTTTGCTCGGTTACCTCAAACAGCTGCTGGTAAGACGTAAGGATCTCAAGCTTATCATCACCTCGGCGACTATCGATACTGCCGCCTTCGCCAGACATTTTAATAACGCACCAGTTATCAAAGTCTCCGGACGCACCTATCCAGTCACCGTTCGATACCATCCGCCGGAAGAAGATACCGCCGGTGAAAAAGCCGGTGAACTGGAGCACACGGTACAGACTGTTTACGAGCTGTTCACCCATGAGGCCAAAGGTGACATTCTGGTGTTCTTACCGACCGAACGCGATATCCGCGACTGCTGCCAGCTGCTCGAAAAAAAAATCCCCCAGGCGATCGTTCTGCCGATCTTCGGTCGACTTCCGGCTGGAGACCAGAAAAGAATCTTTCAGAACTTCAATCAGGTGAAGATTGTCGTTGCCACAAATGTAGCCGAAACATCAGTCACCGTGCCGGGAATAAGATACGTTGTTGATAGCGGACTGGCCCGCATATCCTACTATAATGTCCGGGCCAAGACCACCAGCCTGCCGGTCAGCAGGATCTCCAGAGCCAGTTGTGACCAGCGCAAAGGACGATGCGGCCGGATCGCCCCCGGTCTCTGCATCCGTCTTTATTCGGAAGAGGACTACAACGACCGGCCCGAATACACCTTGCCTGAGGTAAAACGCTCAAATCTTGCCGAGGTCATTTTACAGATGATATCGCTTGCGCTGGGCGATCCAGAAAAATTTCCTTTTCTCGATCCTCCCTTTAAAAATGCCATCCGGGAAGGATATCAGCTGCTTCGCGAACTCGGCGCCATCGATGCTCATAAAAAATTAACCCACCGGGGACGGATAATGGCCGATCTGCCCATCGATCCCTGCATTGCCAGAATCATCATCGAGGCAAAAGACCATAACTGTCTGCGGGAAGTTAAGATAATCTCCGCGGTACTCGCCATTCAGGATCCACGCATTCGTCCTGCCGACCATGAAAAAGAGGCCGATATGGCCCACCAGCTTTTCAGCCACCCGCACTCCGATTTCATGGTACTGCTCAATATATGGAATACATTTCACCAGGCAGATGACCAGACCAGATCATGGTCGAAACTGAAGAAATATTGCACAACGCATTTTCTGTCTTTTCAGCGAATGCGTGAATGGTTCGATCTGCACAGCCAGTTAAGCCGAATAATCGATACGCGAGACGGCTTTACCGAAAACGCAGCCGACGCTACCTATGAGCAGATCCATAAATCTTTTCTCGCCGGTTTTCTGCGTAATCTCGCCTTAAAAAAACAGGGTAATCTGTATCAGGGCACCCACAACAAAGAACTGATGATTTTTCCCGGATCCCACCAGTTCATGAAGGCTGGTCAATGGCTGGTGGCCGCATCGTTTATCGAGACCAGCAGACTCTACGCCCTCACTGTTGCTACCATAGAGTCCGACTGGATCGAAGCGGTTGCCGAGCATTTATGTAAATATTCCTGGTCCAGTCCTCACTGGCAGAAGAAAACCGGTCAAGTCGTGGCCAATGAGAAGGTGTCGCTGTTCGGCCTGATTATTGCCAGCGGGCGAAAAGTCAATTTCGGCAAAAGAAACAAAAAAAATATTGCGGCCGCCAGAGATATTTTTATTCAGTCGGCTCTTGTTGCCGGCGAAATCAGCGGATCTTATCATTTCCTTCTGCACAATCTGGCACTCGTAAAAAAATGGCAGGATGCTGAAGAAAAACTGCGGGTGCGAAATATTATTGCGGACGAACTGACCTTGCATGCATTTTATGACCAGAGGATTCTCGCCGAAGTTTATGACCAGACAACCTTAAAGCGCTTTTTGCACACATCCAAAGATACCTCTTTTCTGCTAATGCAGGAGAGTGATGTGCTGCGCCGCCGCCCCGAAGAAAGAGAACTGGTTGATTTCCCCCCAATGCTTACTGTTGGCAGCATGCAGCTGCGCCTGGAATATCATTTTGAGCCCGGCTCGGACAACGACGGCGTCACCTTCCGCATCCCGTATAATTCTGCCGCCACGGTATCCCCCGACCTCTTTGAATGGCTTGTGCCCGGCCTGCTGCACGAAAAGCTGACCTTTCTCCTTAAAGCATTGCCCAAAAACATCAGAAAAAACCTGGTGCCGCTCAGTGATACGGTCAACAGCCTGCTCGACGATATGAACCACGGCTCAGGCTCTCTGTATACCGCGCTGGAGACATCCATTTTAAAACGATCCAGACTGCTCATTCGTCGTTCTGACTGGACCGATAGTCTGCCGCTTCATCTGCAACCTCGTTTTCTCCTTTTTGATGATGCGGGCAATACGGTCTGTGTCGGACGCAATATACGCGAACTTCTGGTAGCACCAGGCGCAGGCAAGACCCCGGTCCAGCAGCAAACATTGCGGGACGCAGAACAAAAGCATATTGACCGCTGGGACAACACAACCCATACAACCTGGAATTTCAGCGGGCTGCCCGAATCAATCCCCACCTTTACCCCACAGGGAGAGGTGGCCGGTTTTCTCTATCCGGTACTGCTTGCAGACCCAGAACATAACCAGGTGAGGATTACCTTTGAAAAGAACCAGGAGGTCGCTGAAGAACTGAATAAAAAAGGCACCTTGTTTCTCTACACGCTGCAGTTCAAATCGCAATACAAGTCTTTAAAACAGCTCTGCACAACGACACTTTCCGGCCCCTCTTCCGTCTGGCTGATGAGCATCGGTACAACCCGAAAAGCGGTTATCGACAAGCTGCTTCATGCTATTCTTGCAGCCATTTTTGGCCCGGTTCCCACAGGAATTATTGCAGAGGAAACATTTTCACAAACCGTCAGAAAAATCGAGGCTCGTGGTTTTTTTGCTGCCGGTCAGGAGCTTTGCCAGCAAATTATGGCACTCGTCCGTTTACGGCGAACCGTGCAGGACACCCTGCAGAAAATTTTCACCCAGCAATCTAATAAATTTCTTCTCCCGTCGGACAAAAAAGCTGATTTCCAGGCGCACCTGCATGATATATTTCCAATAGATTTCTTTTCAGACCCGACACCAATAGATTTCCAGAACGTCAATAGACAACTGCAGGGTCTTCTCATCCGGCTGGAGCGATTTCAGGGAAATCCCGAAAAGGACAACCAGAAAGCCCTGCAGCTCGAACCGTATCTTTTAAAATTTCAGCAGCTTGAGATAAAAAAAGACACATTATCAGAGGAAGCACTTGAACAGGTTTCCCGGTTCAGAGATCTTATCAATGAATACAGGATTTCTCTTTTTGCGCCGGAAATAAAAACCCGTGAGCCTATTTCACCTAAAAAACTCGATCAGCAATGGAGGTTAACACTGACCAAGTGTTAAGGGGAATTATGAGCAAGGTTACACTGGGAGTACTACTCTGTCTTTCTTCGCTGATTTTAATGCACCGCAATCATGCCACAATCGGCATAATCGTTTTTGTAGTGGGCATCGTCCTGATGAATGGATGGAAATGGCCAAAGCGATAATCTGCTGTTTATGATGCCAAAACGGTATTGATTATATGCTTGAGACTATCCATCGTAAATGGTTTCGGCAAAGTGTTGACAAACCCATATTCTCGACAGTTCTGCATGACAGGATCAAGGATCATGCCACTCATGGCGATAACCTTGAAACCGGCATTCATCTCATGTAGTATTCGGCAGGTTTCCACCGCCGACTCTTCATTTTTATCAGAATGGGCAATAATAATCAGCGGCAACGGCAACAATGGATTAGCGGCTAAACGTTGCAGCTCATGTATCGCACCGGCACGGTCAGCAACCGCTATAACTGAAAAACCGAGATAGCCAAGCATTATTTTTCCTATCTCAGCCATCTGCTCATCAGGCTCTATCAGCATAACAAAGCGATCGACGACGAGCGGTGCATCGTGAACTGCAAGCGGTGACTGATCTTCAGCCAGCGCCGGAAGATAGAAAGAAACAATGGTCAGCTTATCAAGTGTGGAGTTGACCACGACAAATCCGCCATGATTGCGAAGAATTGAATAGACGACGGTGAGACCGAGTCCCACACCTTTATGTGTGCCTCGCTCTTTGGTGGAATAATAAGGATCAAAAATTCTGAATAACTGCTCAGGGCTGATGCCCCGGCCAGCATCACGGATGTCAATTCTGACATACTTCCCGGCGGGAACGTACTGGCCAGCCATCAATTGCGGAGTGGCAAAATCATTTTCATCAATAATAACGTCAAGCTTCTGTCCTGCAGATGCTTCAACCGCATTCTGCAGGACCCTGACAAGAGCTTGGGACAATTCCTGCGGATCCCCGTGCACAAGAGCACTAGAGGCGATTACCTTTATCCGGCAGAGATCGCTTCTTCCTTTAAAAAAATCGGCAACTGCATCTTTTACCAGAGATTCTATCTGAACATTTTCCCGGCTCACTATACCAAAATTAGAAAAACAGGATATCTGCCGGGTAAGATCTACAGCCACAAGGGCGGCCTGTTTCGCCTGTTGTAACATTTGTCTACGGACTAACGCGCTCCGTCTTTCATCATGCAGAGTAGCAATGTCCAGATTTCCGCATATGACGGTCAACAGATTGTTAAAATCGTGGGCGAATCCACCGGCCATACAGCTCATGGCATCCATTTTTTTGACAAGTTTTAAGGCATTGTCCAATTCTTTTTGATACTTCTCCGCTTTAAATTGTCTGGAAATATCACGCAGAATACAGAGGCCAAAGAGGGACCCATTTTCCTGTATCGGAATAAAAGAAACGGTTAAAACCAAGTTATCAAGGAAAAGAGGAGCATCTTCCAAAATATCATATTTTCCCATTCCACATGCGATAAGCTGTTGTTTGGTCCACTCATGAACAGCTTCCTTGAACGGTCCCCAATCGATCACATTCAAGAGCGGCATGCCGATAATATTCTCTTCCCGGCAAGAGAGTATTTTCAGGGCAGAACTATTGACGGCGATCACCTTACCCTGAAAGTTCAGCTCAAGTATCCCTTCCTCGAGATTACCTAATATCTCCGAAAGATGACATTTATCTACCAAAAGCTCACTTGTCATAGGCGATGGCTGCAGACCTTCGGGAATACGGGCGGCCAACCGAGTTGTGCTGGAAAATTTGGTTTTATGGGCTGCATATGCCCGCAATGCATCCTGGAGGTGGTGGCGGATTTCCTGCAGACTTCCTTTGGCTATACATATATCATAAGGTATTTCACGGAGAATCCTATCATGATCTTCAAGGACAATGGCGGACAAAACAACAATAAATACTCTCTCGTGTTTTTTGGTGTTGCGCAGGATTCTGCACAATTGTTCGCCGCTGACCATCGGCATGATAAGATCGGTAAAAACAATATCCGGCGCAAAGTCATCGATTACTTCAAGTGCGGCCAGTCCGGTATCGGCGGTGTGCACTGTACAACCTTCCTGAAGGAGGATCGCTGAAACTGCGCGCAACAGGACCGGATTGTTGTCTACCACAAGGGCTTTTATTTCCATGTATATATACCTTGACCTTCTTATCTGAAAACGACTTCTTTGAAAAATTTGATCATCTTTCGCCGTCTATCGACCATCTTCATTTGTTCCGGTATCAGGTCGGTCTGATTGATCTTCATGACCGACATTTTATACTCAATATGGGTTGCAAACCGATTGTCCACATACCACGCATACATGAGCCCCATCAACAAGCCCGGGGGGGTGAACCGTTCATTGTTATTTACCAGCCGGGTATAGTGGTTTTCATCATTGGCAGCACACATCCGGGCGAGGAGAAGAAAGGTTTTAAGCTGTTCATGATTGAAAAAACTCACTCTATCGTTTTCCGCCTTGAGGAAAAGATGATATGCCCTACCGAGATGCACCTGGTCGATCTCAATATTTTGCATCATTTTTTTCCCGGCATAATCACCAAGAAGAGATTCCCCCAGGGCGATCAGCAATGCCACTTCAAGGTTGTGTCTGTTACCAATCTGGTCTCCTCTGATTTTAATACATCTATCCTCAAGATCAAAAAAAGAAAACACATTGTCCCATTGTTGATCCCGGTGCCAATATTGCCGGTCGATGCAATGCAGCTCTTTGAAATAATCCAGGTGGCTCAGTGGAATAACAGGATGATCGAGAAAAATATCGGCAAGAGTTGCTTTCAACACCTCCTCTTCTATGCCGACCCTGCCCCCGATAAAGACAAGTTTCAGGTTCTTCAATCTCTCCATGATGCCTACATAACGCTGAAAGGGCTGGATATGCATGCTTCCCGACAGCTGATATGATGCCGGCAACGGTTCTGTGTGAATTCCCGTCTTACCAGAAGCATCGGCAAAACAGCTTCGCCCGTTATACAATCCTTTAATGGCCAGGGCAAGTGTATCCGGGTCATGCTGGATAACACCTCTTTCAGCAAGGGCATCCAGTGAATACACCCCGCATTCGACAGGTATATAGTTATGCTTGGTCAACTGCTCCTTGTCTAAGAAAATAGGGACTTTTCCTTCAACCGCATACCTCTGCAGAACGGAGGCAGGGATATCATGCAGCGAAATACACAATACCTCGTTAAAGAGTCCTTTCGTGCCACCGGGAATGTTTTTTTCATAGGCCCGAATCATGTCTGAAACATGGAATTTTCTTTCCGGGTCGGCAATGGACAGATCGGTCTCCCCTGCCTGCACCCAGAGGTTAGAGACGAGCACCTTCAGCGCTTTTCTGTTGTTCCGCACAGCATCGGCCAGCCCGGGAACCTTGAAAACTGGAATGATTGAGGAATACAGGCTCCCCGGGGCAAGGATAACGATATCGGCCGCGCGAATATCTTCGAGAACCTCATCGTAGACCCGCACTGTATCGCAGTAATCCACTGAGACACTTTCGACGGGAAAGCCTCTTTCAGCCTCACTTAATTTATGCTCGCCAATTATCTCTACACCGTTGGTATAAAGTACCCGCAACTGGGCCGGCGTGGAAGTGCAGGGGAGCACAGCCCGTTCCCCTGCACCAATAGCCAGGGATAAGGCGTTCAAACCGGTAAACAGTGCCCTGTGCAGCAGATCTTGATTATGAACCAGATCGATATTCGTTATCGACGGATCAATCTCCCGGAAAACAACAGCTGCAAGGAGCAGATTCCCCAGGCAATGAGAACGTTTCAAGGGAGCTGAAAGTCTCGGGTCTTTGAAGAGATAGTTGATCAAAGATCTCAGAAATTGCGCGAATGACCGGGGGAGAATGTTGATCTTTTCTTCAATGTTTAGCAAATCCAGCCGGTTGCGTACCAGTGGACCGGTAAAGCGCCAATTGAAGACATCCGCCAGAATAGCTGCCACCTGGGCCGCCTCCATCGCATCAATATTGTATCTCTTTTGTAAATTAGCCAGTTGAATGGAAGATAACAGCACATGCCGCATGTCACCGACAGCCACAATGGGCAGATCTTTCAGTAATTCGCCTGTCGATCCGCCGTTATCGGTAATACAGACAACAGAATGGGTTTGTGGAAATATTTCTTTCAAACCGACAAAAGGCTTCTGCGCCCAGCTGGCAAGCCGTGAGTCCCCGCCGATAAGATTCGACAAACCTGTTCCGCCGCCAAAAACCACTACTTTGACGTTTTCAACACTTTCAGCCAGCAGCTCCTGTCGAAAAGCTTGCAGATGCGCTTTAGCAACAGAATGTGCACCCGCAGGAACCCCACGCAGAACCAGATCAATGATCTTCTCGCGCAGGTCCTGCTGAGGCAGCCAGTCCAGAGGGGAAAGACGGACTTGCCGAATGTCATGAAGTTTTTCTGCTATCAAACCAAACCTCGATAAAATAGATCAGACTAAGAATAGTGGCTGTTAAGTATCCCGCACAGGCAGAGTATTACGCGTCCTTCTGCAAATACTTTTCAACCCGGAGAAGATCTTCCGGGGTATCCACTTCTATCGAATCATGCCCGGTTACGGTAACCTTTATTTTGTAACCATATTCCAGAGCACGCAATTGTTCGAGTTTTTCAAACCTCTCCCATTCTCCTTCAGGTAAAGCGACAAAAGTGAGTAAAAAACTTTTTCGATAGGCATAAAGACCAAGATGCTTATAATAAGTTGGCTTTAATTTTTCGTCGGGATTTCGCTGGAAGGGTATCGGCGATCTTGAAAAATAGAGAGCAAAATTATTCTTATCGAACACGGTTTTGACGTGATTGGGGTCCTGGATCTCCTCAGGACGGATGATTTTATATATGAGTGTAGACATCGGCAATGTTGGATCGTCCAACAAGGGCTGCACCACCTGCTCCACGACTTTAGCAGGAAAAAGCGGCTGATCTCCCTGAATATTGACCACCACGTCATGTGCGGATATTCCAAGAATCTCCGCTGCTTCGGCCAGCCTGTCTGAACCGGAAACATGATCTTTTCTGGTCATCACGCATTCTCCGCCAAACTGCTCGACACACTTGGCAATACGTGAATCGTCGGTTGCGACAACCACCCGGGAGAGTATTTTAACAGCTTGCGCTCGTTCTACTACATGCTGAATCATCGATTTACCGGCAATCCTGGCCAGTGGCTTTCCAGGAAATCGATTTGAATCGTAACGAGCAGGTATGATTGCTATGACTTCAGTTTTTTGATTTGACATGGTATGTTTGATGAATATGAGTTGCTGGCAGATACGTTCCCAGAAATAAACTGTTCTTAATTACTACCCAAAAATGTACGATTCATGTTTCCTCAGAATGCAATATCTGTTTCATCTACAATAGATTCGTCGATAATTCTACAAAAAGCGGTTGCTTTAGCGGCAAAACTCAATCTCCCATTCGCTCCTTCGATCGAGCAGCGAACCACTGAGTTTATTCTGGCATATACTCCAAGAGGACTGCAATTCCTGCATATGCCTCCTGGTACACAAAAATCCATGTGCCTGCTGTTTGTCGATTTTGTTCATGGCAAAAACGGTTTTAGACTGGCCAAGGATTGCACCAGCAAACAACCACTTGCCCGCGCTGCAGGGCTTAAACCCGGTTTCAGACCGACCATCCTCGATGGAACAGCTGGAAATGGTGCGGATGGTTTTGTCCTGGCCAGTCTTGGCTGCAGGGTAACCTTATGTGAACGATCACCAATCATCGGAGTGCTTTTAGAAGACGGCCTCGATCGAGCCGCCGGGGAGCAAAGAACAGCCGAGATCGTCGAACAGCGGATCAACCTGAAGCTCGAGGATACCCTCGATTATCTTGACAAAGCGAGCGAAACCTTCCACACAATTTATCTTGATCCGATGTATCCGCATCGCCAGAGCTCGGCGCTCAATAAGCAGACATTACGGACAATCCGTTCCCTTGTTGGAGGCGATTCGGATGGAGCAGATCTGCTTGAAACGGCACTTTTAAAAGCCGAGAACCGGGTCGTTGTCAAACGACCTCATAAAGCCCCTTTACTTTCCTCTATCCAGCCATCCCATGTTATTTCAATGAAAAACAGCCGCTATGATGTGTATTTGACCTTCAAATCATGATGAACTCGTAAAAAGTCCAATTTCAAGATGGCTAAGTAAAAAACTTCATATACGAGTCGTGTGAATTTCACTATTATTTCGGCGTACTAAGGTACGTCGTAATAATAGTGAAATTCGCAACAACGAAGTAGATGAAGATTTCTATGCCCTTTGGGTAATTTTTACGACGCCATTCACTTATGATATTGTTCTCCGGCCTTAATAGTGTAGGCCCGGTACAGTTGCTCTACCAGCAGCATTCGCGCCATATCATGGGTAAAAGTCATTTTTGACAGCGATATGAGCAGATCCGCCGCAGCGATCACAGCAGGCGGGTGACCATCAGGTCCGCCGATCAGATAGTATATTTCCTTTTTCCCCTGCATTTCCCATTGATCTATTTTCTGGGAAAACGCCTCTGAAGAAAACTGTTTTCCCCGTGAATCAAGGACAACGACCATCGCTCCGGCTGGTACCGCCTGCAGGAGTATCTTTCCCTGTTCTTCAGAAGACAGCGCTTTGCCTCGCCCTCGTCCTTTTTCTTTAAGAATGGTGATTGAAAAAGAGGTGTAGTGCTGCAGGCGAGAGGAGTACTCCGCGACCCCATCTTCTATAAATTTATCTTTTATTTTTCCTAGAAATAGCAACTGATGTTTCATTGCTGCTGATCAACACAGTATGACGGATTCATCCATCAGTTTTTTGAGAATTTGACAAAATTTATCATAGCCGATGTCTTTTTTTATACCGGGACAGGAATCGGCGATAGTATGGAAATTATTTTCATCCGACAAGATCGACGGATGAAGAGGCCATTGACCACACCGCCATGGCCGGCCTTTATGAACGGTACAGCCGTCGTCATAAAAAATACAATGGCCGTCAACGGTCTTCATCTGAACAGTCTTGCCGGTCAGTCGCCAATATTTTTGTCGTACCTCTTTTTCAGTCATGTCGAGAGCTTTAATCATCCTGGCCTGGTCATTCTCATCAAGCGAAACCGTGGTCTCACCGTGACAGCAATACCCACATCGAGTACAGGAAAATATCTGTTCGGTTAAAGTCATTGCCTACCTTTTTCTTTACCTGTTTTGCATGCTGCACAATAGCAGCAACACATTAAAAATGTGCTATCATCTTTCTTTTTTGTGATGATGTACATAAAGACACAAGCATACATCTCTCGGCCATGAGATTCACCCAAAACTAACAGATACATAAAAAAATAGCTTAATTTTGCCGACAAGAGTAGTTTAGCAACGCTTCATCCAAAGGCCGTTTCAACCGACCTCACAACGCGTCAAGCTGACAATCAACAATTTAAAAACATATCACCCGGAAGAAAAAAATTCCCGGACAAGTATTGGGCTACGATTAGACTGGTATCAGGACAGCATCGATTTGATAAAAGAAAAACCACTGTTCGGGTATAGTACCGGCAGTTATGCGATAGTACAGAAAAAGCTTATAGCAGGCACAGCCATCGAGGCGGCGAGCGACCCGCAGAACGAAATTCTGTTAACAACAGGCAGATTGGGCTGGTTGGATGTGTTTTCTTGTTGTTATTTCTACTGGATCCGGTGATACGTTCGTACCGATTGCTCTGTTTAAAAGAGCGCGAACAGACCTTTGCTCTCCATGATACCCAGTCATATTTTTGGAATTTTAATGGTTTTGCTTTCTATCCGGTCAGGACAAACCTGGAGCAGATTCATCCTTCCTAAAAACAGCAACATCACGACAGATCAACAATTAGCAGAGACAATCAGGCGTTGCCGATAACATCTTCAAAGGTGGCTATATCTATGCCATATTCCATCGCGGCAGCCTTCCATTTCTGCTCATCAGGCATATCGAAAATAATGGAGTCATTGGCAGGTAAGGTCAGCCAACCGTTATTTACCAGTTCATTTTCCAGCTGGCCCGGCCCCCAACCGGTATAGCCTAAAATAAATAAATAGGTGGCAGGCCCGCGTCCTCTGGCAATTTCTTCCAGAACTTTTATCTCTCTGGTCAGCGAAACCGTCCCGCTAATGTCTAGCTTGTGTTCCGCTGCATAATCCGATCGATACAAAATGAAGGCAGACTCTAAATCAACCGGTCCGCCGATATGTACCGGTGCCAGTTTTTTTTCCGGAACCGGTAAATTAGCTCCCTGCAGTATCTCAGCCAGAGAAAACAAGTAATTGGGCCTGTTGACGGAGACACCCATCGCTCCTTCTGCGTTATGGGCACACATGTAAATGACATGCTCCTCAAAGCGGGGATCGGGCATTTGTGGTGTGGACACGAGAAAGCTTCCCGCCAGAGAGTAACTTCCATGGTTCGCTTGTTCTTTCATAGCAGTATTTCCTGAGGAAACGGGAGGACAGGCAAAGGAATCGACCTTGTTTATCCCTATAACTCTAACAAACCATGGTTATTTGCGTCAAGAGTCGAATGGAAAAAGGGCAAATCCGCACCGAGGGGAGATTGACCATGACAAATTACCGATTATACCATACTATTAACAACTGGAAATAGAGTACACAACATTAATACCGGCAACTCCTCGAAAAACCTGATCAAGCCTGGGCGAACATATTATGAAAAGTGATGTAGAGAAAATTCTGAACTGTTGTCACCATGATCCTTTTCACTATCTGGGAGCGCATTTTTCTGGTCCACATGAAGAATCAGTGACCCTGAGAACGTTCCAACCTCATGCTTCAGCAGTTAGACTGCTCCTGGAAGGAAAAGTGTACGACATGGAGCGTATCCATCAGGACGGTATTTTTGCAATTACCCTGACGACCCAACAGCTAAAAAATCCATCTTTAGAGCCAGATACATACCAATACGAAATAGACTTTCACAACGGAACAGTATGGTCAACAAACGATCCCTACCGATTTACGGTCCAGCTGGGCGAACAGGATCGTTTTCTGTTTAATGGTGGTAAAAATTATAAATTATACAAACACTTAGGTGCACATAGGGAAAGTATCCACAATGTCAGCGGCACTATTTTTCGGGTATGGGCACCAAATGCTCAAGCAGTTTCCGTTGTCGGCAGCTTCAACAGTTGGGATGGACGTGTCAATCAGATGCGAAGTCTTGGCGCTTCCGGCGTATGGGAACTCTTCATCCCCCATCTGCAGGAAAATGAAATCTATAAATTTTCGATAAAAACCCAGCAAGGACATATTCTGGAAAAATGCGATCCATTTCAGTTTTACGGCGAATTACGACCAAAAACCGGATCAATAGTCCAATCACTGGACAAATTCAACTGGCATGACCGGCAATGGCAGGAAACCAAACGAAAAACCTCACCTTATGACGGACCACTGTCCATTTATGAAGTGCATCCCGGATCCTGGCAGAGAGATCCAGATGATCCAGATCGTTTTCTCACCTATCGGGAGCTGGCCGATACGTTAATTCCCTATGTGCTGCAGCTCGGTTTTACTCATATCGAACTGATGCCGGTTATGGAACATCCGCTTGACGAGTCATGGGGCTATCAGGTCACGGCCCCATTCAGTATCACCAGCCGATACGGAACTCCGAACGAATTTATGTATTTTGTCGATTGTTGTCATAAAAATAATATCGGGGTGATCCTGGACTGGGTGCCGGCCCACTTCCCCAAAGACGACCACAGTCTGGGCCAGTTTGACGGCACAGCACTCTATGAGCACGAAGATTATCGGCGGGGTTCTCATCCGGAATGGGGTACCTATATATTTAATTATGGCCGAAACGAGGTGAGTAACTACCTTATCGCCAATGCCCTTTTCTGGCTGGACACTTACCACATAGATGGCTTACGCGTCGATGCCGTGGCTTCGATGATCTATCTCGATTACGCCAGAAATGATGGTGAATGGCTCCCCAACTGCCATGGCGGCAAGGAGAATCTCGAGGCAATCGAGTTTCTCCGCCACCTGAACTCCATAGTCTATGACAGCTTCCCAGACACCCTGCTCATCGCCGAAGAATCGACAAATTTCTACGGCGTGTCCAAACCGACAGACCAGGGTGGCCTAGGTTTTGGGTTCAAGTGGAATATGGGGTGGATGAACGATATTTTGAATTATTTTACCAAAGATCCGCTCTATCGAAAATTTCATCATAACAGCCTTACTTTTTCGATCATGTATGCATTTTCGGAAAACTTCATCCTGCCTCTGTCCCACGATGAAGTTGTCCACGGTAAAAAATCGCTTCTCGATAAAATGCCAGGTGATATATGGCAAAAATTTGCCAACCTCCGCCTGCTTCTCCTGACGATGTGGATGCATCCCGGCAAGAAACTGCTCTTTATGGGAGGGGAATTCGGCCAAGTGTCGGAATGGTATTGCAAGCGGAGTCTCGACTGGCACCTCTTGCAGGAGGGATTATATCATGGTCAGACGCAGCTATTCGTTGCCGAGCTCAACAGGATGTATAAAGCGCAACCTGCTCTCTGGCAGCTTGATTTCTCTGGGGAAGGCTTTCGATGGCTTGACCTGGAGGACAGGAACAATTCCATAATCTCCTTTGCCAGATATGGCAAAGATCGGGCGCGTCATCTTGTTGCCGTTTTCAATTATACGCCGCAAACATTTGTATCGTACCAGGTGGGCCTGCCCGAGAATTGCCGATATCGAGAGGTTTTCTGTTCTGACGATTCAAGATATGGCGGCTCAGACGCCAGCGATAAAAAGGACTACAGTCCGATACAGAGCCCTTTTGCCCAGGCGCCATATCACACAATCATGACAATTCCCCCTCTGGCTGGATTTATCCTCGAACCGATTAGAGAGTAGATGTAATTCATAAATGACTGGTAAGTAAAAGGTACCTCATATGCCAAAAACAACGATACATCCCCCAGGGGATAAGATACAGAAAGCGATCAAGGAGTTTTCAGAGTTGCTAGAGGAAAAGCCTGAGATTGATCGAAGGAAACTGCTTGAAAAAGTGGTCAAAAAATTTGACTTGTCACCGAAGGAGTGCGATTTTCTCGAACGCAATTTCAAACGAGAGTAACTGTCTTTATCAATTGGTGAGGGACTGTTTATATACGCATCTCTTCATTTTTTTTCTTTCAGAGCTTCATTATAGAGTGCAAGAGTCTTTTCACACATGATTTGTGCGGTAAAATGTTCACCAACCCACGCCATCCCCTGTTGACCAATTTTTTCGGCGGTTAGCTGATCAGAAAGGGCCTCAGTAATGGCCACCGACATCGCTTTTGCATCAAGCGGCGGTACCAGCCAGCCGGTCTTCCCCGGCACGACTGTCTCCAGACTGCCGCCATGGGCCGTTGCGATAATCGGTTTTCCCATTGCCATCGCCTCGATGGCCACCTTGCCAAACGCCTCCGGTTTGGTGGAAGACGCCGAAATAACTATATCGGCCAGAAGCAACGCCGCAGGCATATCGCTGCAGTGACCTGCGAGCAAGATTTTTTCTTCGAGCCCGTATGATTGTATCTGATCTCGCAATTTCTGGGTAAATGCCGGATGTTCTTCGGTATCGCCTATGAGCAGACAGACAAATTCCCGGTTTTTAATAAGGGCAAGACTTTCAATCAGAACATCTTGACCTTTCAACTGGGTAAATCTGCCGGGAAGGATAATAACGGGTCGGCCTTCGTGGCCGGTCAGCCACTTCTTTTGTAATTGCCGAACGCGATCGACTGAAACAGCGTCAGGTGAAAATGCTTTGCTGTCAAATCCACCATGGATCAGGCTGATTTTTTGAGCATCGACCTGGTAATTTTCGAGGATATGCTTTTTTATGGTTTCCGATACGGCAACAACACGCTCCCCTTTGGTCATTATAGCTGAGTAAAAATTTATGGAGTGAAATCCATGAAAAGTAGTGATAAGCGCTGGTCTTCGCGAATCCGGCAGAAGTTTCCAGGCAAGATAGGCCACCCAGGCCGGTAAGCGTGACCGCAGATGCAGCACATCAACCTGCTGGGCAATCAGCAAGGAGCGCAATTTCGGTATATATGGCAGACAGCGCACACTTTTTTCCCCAATATAGGGCCAGGTGATATGTACGCACCCGGCCTGCTCCAGTTGCGCTACCAGTCGCCCCCCCCCGGAGATGACTATGGATCGATGCCCAAGAGCTGCCAGGTAGACGGCAAGGTCAAAGGTCTCTCCCTCTACCCCGCCCTCGTCAAGTTCCGGCAGAATTTGCACTATTGTAAATTTTCCGGCCACCATCTCAATAAGATCCGCTCAGCACATCGTTGTGCTTCATTAAGGTTTTGGCTGTCGTCCTGGTTCATATTGCCCTGCTCCCATGTGGCAAAGGGGGTTACCAGTTTTTTATTGATCAGAAGAAGTTCGTTTCTTCTGAATTTGCTGTTATCACGCAGCCATTGCATGGGGAAAATTCCCACCCGGCAGCCCGCAGTAATGGCTTCATAGATCATGGAAATAGAATCGGCGGTAACCCACACCACACTGTTTTTGTCATATTGCTCTTCTATCCAGCCGGGAGGGGTGTCTCTATAGTCAAAAAAGTGGATGTTGTCGTATGTATCCAAAAGCGCGGAGACCAAAGCCACTGTATCGTCCGGGGTCCTGGGAGAGGAAGAAACTGTCCAGATTTTTTCTGTATCTGTGCTCACTAGTTTTTCAACCATCCCGACGATCTGGTGACTCTCCCATCGATGGCTTTTGGTATCCACCCCACCCAGCAGAATCAAGCCGCATTCTGCCTGGTGTTTTCTTTTATCAATCGAACAATTAGGAGCCCCAACGGTGAGCGCGATATTGCCGCCTTCTCGCTTGCCGTCATGTCCCGGCACAAAACACAGATCGAAGCGATGCTGAAGATACCAGGGCGGCGTCATACAGGTAACAGCAGGAATTGCATATCTTTTTTTGTAAGAGAGCATCGGAAGATGCGTACGGCTGCCGGTACCAATCAGCAGATCGGCCTCAGCGATTGTCGAATCAATCGCCCCGCCGACATTCCCGGGGAGTAAAAGACGAAACGTCTGCACCACCTCATCCAGCAGGGAAAAACGTCCGACCTTTATCGGGACAATCTCGACAGGGCACCTCTTTTGAAGCGCATGGATGATGCCCATGGTCTGTTTTTCATGACCGGGTCGCCCGTCAAGCAGCGCAACTACGCGCAGCCCTTTTGCCGATGTACCGTTTTTCACTGAACAAGAATTAGCCAAAATTACCAGACCCGATGCCGTCTACGATCTGGCAGGTTGCGGGGGTGGACCTGGGGGCGGTCGACGCCCTCCACCGGCAAGTTTGACGATAATCTGGTTGGATTTTTGCAAACGTCTGGTCATTGTTTTAAAGAGATAGTTGGAGACATCGGGATACTTTTCAATTATTTCCTCAAGTTTGTCACCGGGAAAACGTTTCACCGTCGATCTTCCCTGAGAGATAATCGAGGCGGTTCGATGTTCTCCGGTTATTGACGCCATTTCCCCAAAATATTCGCCGGGTTCGGTCAGTTCGGCAATTTTCTTGCCGCCTTTAATGACCGTAAGTCCACCGCGGATCAATTTGAAAAAATCTATATCTTTATTCCCTTCCCGAATGATGACATCGCCATCCTCGTAATGCTCCTCATCCGGATTGACCAAATATGCAGGAAGGCTCTCCTTATGGGCGACCGTTCGTCGCAGGGCTTCCTCGATACTGGTGATCCCCACCCTGACTTTCTGCAGGGCGGCCTCCCGCAGGGGCGTCATTCCCTCCTTCACTGCGATTTTTCGCAGCTGGTCCTCAGGAACTTCTGCACTGATCGCTTTAGCAACCTCTTCGGTTATCTCCATCAGCTCGAAAAACCCGACCCGGCCTTTATAACCAAGGTTATTGCAATCCTGACAACCGTTCGGCCCATATATTTTCAGCTCTGCCACCTCGTCTTCATGGAAACCGACTTTGATCAGCTCCTCTGGTGGATATTCGACGATTTTTTTGCATTTTGAACACAATTTCCGGCCCAACCGCTGAGAAAGCACCATGGACACGGAAGAAGCCAGCATATAGGGCGGAATACCAATATCGACCAGACGACCGATAGTAGCGGGACTGTCGTTGGTATGGAGCGTGGAAAAAACGAGATGGCCGGTCATGGCGGCCTTGATGGCAATTTCAGCCGTCTCAATGTCCCGTATCTCACCAACCATGATTATATCTGGATCCTGCCGGAGAAAAGCCTTCAGGGCGGCAGCAAAGGTCATGCCGACTTCCTGATGGACATTGACCTGGTTGATACCTTTAAAGTTGAACTCAACTGGATCTTCAGCAGTGAGAATTTTAATATCTTCACTGTTCATGGAGTTGAGAGCGGAATAGAGGGTAACCGTCTTACCTGAACCGGTAGGTCCAGTGACCAGAAGCAGACCCTGAGGGTTGCTGAGACATCTTTTCAGCATATCAAAGGTTTCCACCTCAAAACCAAGCTTGGTGAGATCGACATTCAACGAGGATTTATCGAGAATACGTAAAACAACCGATTCTCCATATAAGGTGGGCAGTGACGAAACCCGAAAATCAACGGATCGATTCTTGCCCATGCGCATCTTTATGCGCCCATCCTGGGGAACTCTTCTTTCGGTAATATCCAGGCCCGACAGAATCTTCATCCTGGCGACCAGGGCATTTTTAATGGTCAGAGGCAGGTTCATCGTTTTAAACAGGGAACCATCCTTACGATATCTGACCTGCATACTTTTTTCATAGGGTTCGATATGAATATCGGATACCCCATCCTGAACTGCCTTGATCAAAATACCGTTGACCAGTTTGATTATTGGTGCATCCGATGCAGCGAACTGTTCGCCTGTTTCGTCAATATCGTCAACTTCCAGTTCAAAATCATCGGCGGCTTCAGCAACGATCGAACCAAAATCATCGACATTCGTTATATCGAGATCATCTTCAATTTCTTCTTTGACACCTAAAAAAGAATCTGCTTCAGCGTCATCAATGCCGTAATATTTCTGATATGCCTCAACAATATCCTTCTCGGTCGAGACGCAGACGGATAATTCCATATTAACCAGATTTTGGAGCTCCTCAACCGCTGTAGAGTTGGAGGGCTCAGCCATGGTTACCTGGAGTGTGTTGCCGGCCATTCGCAGGGGAAAGGCCATGTATTCTTTGGCCTGCTCATATTTCAGCAGTTTAAGGGCTTCCTTTGATGGCGGTTCGTTCTTTATGACAACGGCGGGATAATTATGCTGACGACTGAGAAAGGTAAAGACGGTATTTTCGTCAATATATTCTAACTGCCGCAAAATGGTACTGAGCCGACCACCACTTTTTTGCAGTATTTTTTTGGCAGCCTCCAGCTGTGACGGGGTTATATAGCCCGCCTTGCTTAACAGCTCGCCAATTTTAATTTTTCCTGCACCCGACTGATCCTTAACGGTCTGTTTCATTGAGGATCGACGTTGTGTTCCAGTACTTCTTAGTGCCATAACCAATAACCATTAAAAACGTAGAATTGTGAACCGGTGTAAAAAACGGCTCAAAAACACACACCACTCTTAAAATAAACCACACAAATCGTCCAGATAAAAGGAATTCCTGTGAAGAAGGATGATTACACAAAAAAAAAGTCTTCTTACCTCGAGGTTGCCGGGAGATAAGAAGACTCTAATGAAACACTTTTAGTCACTTAAAAATAAATATCTGGTGCTGACGAATATAGAGCAATCGCCGCTCTTTCAGCACTTTTCTGCAAAACACAAGAAGCCGTGACAGGAAACCTTCATCCCTTCCAGAAAGGGGACATTTTTCTCAAAGACTCTATTATGGCAGGCATTTTTTCCACAACAAAATCGACTTCTTCTTCGGTGTTATAGACACTGAGAGAAAATCTGATCGAGCCATGCGCAGCAGTAAAGGGAACCCCCATCGCCCGAAGGACGTGCGACGGTTCGAGAGACCCTGATGTACAGGCGGAACCTGACGAAGCACAAATGCTGTGTTGATTCATGTGTAACAGAATCGCTTCACCTTCGACAAACTCAAAACTGATATTCGCGGTATTGGGTAAACGAGCTGTTTTATGTCCGTTCAGCATGGACTTTGGAACTTTTGCCAATAATCCTGCTTCAAGCTTATCACGAAGCTGCCTTACCCGTCCGTTCTCCTCAGCCATTTTCTCGCCGGCAAGCTCGCAGGCACGGCCCAGACCGACAATCGAGGCGACGTTTTCGGTACCACCCCGTCGCCCACTCTCCTGATGTCCTCCTGTTAAAAATGGCACAAAGAGCGTCCCTCTCTTTATATAGAGGACCCCTATTCCTTTGGGGGCATGCAGTTTGTGGCCCGACAGGGACAAAAAATCAATATCCAGTTTGGCTAGGTCGATGGCTATTTTACCAACAGCCTGCACCGCATCGGTGTGAAAAAGAATGCCTCTCTGCCTAGCCATTGTGGCCATTTCTTCAACCGGGAAGATAACGCCGGTTTCGTTATTTGCCCACATCACACTGACAATGGCCGTATCGTCGGTAAGAGCTGCTTCGTATTCGGCCATATCCAGCATGCCTTCCGAATCAACTTTCAATCGAGTTACTTTATATTTATGGCCGGTTACCGTTTGTAGACTGTCGCAGAGGCTTTTAACCGCTGGATGTTCGACCCTGGTGGTGACCACATGTCTTTTCTCAGGAAAGGTCCGCAGAGCCGAAAGGATTGCGGTGGAATCACTCTCGGTGCCGCAACTGGTAAAGGTTATTTCTTCGGGTTCAGCTCCCAGCAGGTTTGCCACTTTTTTCCGTGCCGTCTTAACTGCGTCTCCTACCTGTCCGCCAAAGGTATGCATGCTCGACGGATTGCCGTAGGACTCGGTCAGATAGGGCATCATTGCCTCAACAACTTCCGGTGCGACTTGAGAAGTTGCATTGTTGTCCATATAGACGATTTTTTGGTTTGCCGGGGCCATTAATTCTCTTCCTCCACGATCAAACTTTCCAAGACAAGTTCGCGTAATTTCTTTTCCACGTATTCTTTAATGGTGGTTTGCGATTTATGACAGCTTTTACAGGCTCCGCGCAAAGAAACAATAACAAAATCACCGTCCACATCAATCAACTCAATGTCGCCGCCGTCTTTTCTGAGACCTGGCCGAATCTCCCGTTCCAGGACTTCCTCGATCTTCTTTATCTTCTGTAGCGAGGTCATTCTCTTCGGCTTTACCTTGAGATTGATCGGTGCAGCTGATGCTGGGCCGCTTACAGTTTTTTGTAAAATTTCCCGCAACTTATCTTCGCACTTCCCGCACCCCCCCCCGGCCTTGGTGAAATTGGTTATTTCTTCAACAGAACGCAGGTTCGATTCTTTTATGGCCCTGATAATCTCAAGATCGGTCACCCCGAAGCACTCACAGACAACTTCCCCTTGCGCCATCGGTAAAATCTGACCTCGATAATCGGCAATCGCCGCCTCCAGCGCTTCGCGGCCCATTACGGAACAATGCATTTTTTCTTTTGGCAGCCCGCCCAGTGCACTGGCAATATCTTCATTGGTAATTTTTGCGGCTTCATCCACCGACATGCCGGTTACCATTTCTGTCAACACCGACGATGATGCAATAGCACTGGCACAACCAAATGTTTTAAATTTAGCTTCAGTAATGATATCGTCCTTATTTATTTTAAGCGTTAGTTTCAACGCATCTCCGCAGGCAAGCGAGCCAACATCTCCTGTACCGCTTGGCTTTTCAATTTCTCCCACATTGTGCGGGTGAAGAAAATGCTCCTGCACCTTGTCAGTATATTCCCACATACACAGCTCCTGAATTGAATAGAATAAATATATTTTTTGCTACAAACTGATAATAATACCTGAACAGCAAAAGGCAACCAGCCTGAAGAGACGCTTTACAAAATTCCAATCTCAGTCAGCATCGCTTTTGCGGCGGCAACGAGATCAGCTGTTCCACTTGCTGTTCTGGATTCAACATAAAAACGGACCTTAGGCTCTGTCCCTGAGGCGCGTATCATCAACCAGGACCCATCTTCAAAGACCATTTTTCGACCATCGATGGTAATCACCTTTTTAATTCGACGAGGTGTATCACCGATCGTCACCATGCAACCTTCACCATATTTTTCAAGGCCTGCCAGAAGAGACTGCAGTTTTTCGCCCTTGGCCAGCACCTCGATCCCGTCTCGATCCGGATAAAAAGCACCAAATTGGCTTTCTATTTTACGCAGATAATCGCCAAGGTTCATTTTAGTTGTAAGCATCATCTCCAGGGCAAGGAGCAGACCGATATATGCATCTTTTTCTGGGGTATGTCCTATTATCGATATCCCGTCGGATTCCTCAAAATAGACCAGCGCCCGGCCTATCACCGGTTTAAAATTTTTAAACCCGACACTCGGTTCAAACAGCTCTTCATGAAAATTCTCAGCGATACTGTTGGCCAGGTTCGAAGTGGCGACCGTTTTGGCGACCATTCCCTTTTTCTTTTTATATTCATGCAGAAAATGGTAGGCCATGGCCCCGAAATAGTTCATACTTATTTCCGTGGTTCCGTCGGTAAAACGTATTCTATCGCCGTCTGGATCAATTATCGCCCCCAGTTTGAGTGGCTCCTTCCGATCCTTGAGAATACGCACAATTTCCTGCATGTTGGCAGTCGATGGTTCAGGGGCTACCCCGCCAAAGGTTACATCACTGGTGTTGCGCAGTAAAATCAACCGAGAACTCTGGCAGTCATTGAACAGAGCATGGATGTGCAGCCGGCTCGCACCATGCACGCAATCAACTGCGATAACCATGTCCTTCTGCTCTAAAAATGCGCCGATTGAACCTTTAAGATCCAAACCATGAGCATGGTAGTTCTTATGCACCAGATTTTTCCAGCATTCGAGAGATTCAACTTGCTGCACATGATCAAGGGCCTTTATGTCTGCTACCGTGCGGCATGGAATCATAGTATAGGAAAACTTGCCATCGGCTAGGGCGCGAGCATTGGTGGTAATCCGCGTAGTAATCTCCGATGCCGCAGGCCCGGCATCGGCTGCATTAAACTTGTATCCACCGTATTCCAATGGGTTGTGTGAAGGCGTAAGGTTGATCGAAAAAGCCGCACTTTTCTCCAATACCGCCGCTGAAAGTACTCCGGTTGTTGATTCTCCGGCATAATGCACGATAAAACCGGCACTGCTAAGAACAAAAGCTGCCTGGCAGGCTAAAAGTTCGCCGGCAAACCTGTTGTCAAAGCCGAGTACACACCCTTGCTTCTTTGCTTCAGCCAGGCTTTTTACCCCAAGCAAAGATCCCAGAACAGGGTCATCGTCGACTGCCTGGTACATTTGAACAATCGCCGTTGTGACCAGTGCCACGGAATGGCAAAATATATCCTTGCCAAGTTTTCCCCGCCAGCCTGAAGTGCCAAAAGCAATCAGTTGGGTTGGCTTCCCACTGTTCTCCTGAATTTCCTGTCGAACCAAATCATATGCCGCATCAATTGGCTGTTGCCAGACCGCACCTTCTTTTTGTCTGTTGGCTACCAGTTCTTTTATTAAGCCAAAATAATCACTGGCGGCATGGTTTCCTTTAACCGTGAAGCGGCCGAACAACAGGTTCGATTTTTCAGCAATGGACATACTCTTCCTCCATTTCAAACAAGCGACCAGTCTTAAGTGCTGTCCAGATCATAAGACCTTAAGTGTTAGATGAAAATATAAGCTATTCTATTTTTTTGGCCTTATCGATGAGCATGATCGGGATATCATCTCTGATTTCATATAAAAGCATACATTTTTCACACACCAGTCCTTTGTCGTCTTTCAGTTTCACCGGACCTTTACACTGAGGACAGGCCAGAATTTCTAATAAGTCTTTATGGATCATACGTTCCTCTCGTTTTATGTTTTTTATAGTAAGATTTTAACCCCGCCAAAAGTCTTTGCGGGATTTTTTTTAATACTCGCTTGTCGGGTGCTCTTTTCAGTGCCCCCTTGAAGGGGATACGTTCCTTCACGCAATAATTTCCTGCAAAAAACACCAGAAATTATTGCTAAGTCATTAAGCAAGCCCTGCATACACTGGTTACAGCATATTGGTAAATGATTGAATAAATGTATTGGATTTGATATTTACCTGAAACCGATTATGATTGCATAGAAATTTTTCTTTTTCATCCTACCAGATACACCACTCAACCGAGGAAAATTATGAAACAGCAGATAGGTTTTATTGGCGGCGGTCAGATGGCTGAGGCGTTGATCAGAGGAATAATTGCCTCAGGTCTGTACCGGGAAAACGATATCCTCGTGGCCGAACCTAATGATTTCCGGCGTGACCATTTGGAACAAACCTACTCGGTTAAGACCTATGACAGTAATGTGCCGATTTTTGACAACTGCCGAATCATCATTCTTGCCGTCAAACCGCAGACCATGAAGGCCCTCCTGCTTGACTGTCGAGAACGGGTCCAGTCGCATCATATTATGATAAGTATTGCTGCCGGTCTGCCAATTTCCTTTTATCTGAAAACAATAGGTAAAAACGATACAAAAATGATCAGGGTTATGCCAAATACTCCCGCATTAGTGCTGGAAGGCGCATCCGCTCTCAGCAGAAATGACAATGTCAGCGACGAAGAATTAAGAGCAGCAGAAGAAATTTTTCTCGCCGTCGGCGAAGTCGTTATCCTGGACGAGGTACATCTTGATGCGGTAACCGGGCTGAGCGGCTCAGGTCCGGCCTATGTCTTTTCGTTCATTGAGGCCCTCATTGACGCCGGAGTAAAATCCGGACTTACCCGGGTTGTTTCCGAAAAACTGGCACTGCAGACCGTCTCCGGCTCGGTGAAACTGCTCAAAGAAAGCGGCGAACACCCGGCAGCACTGCGAGGCAAGGTTACTTCGCCCGGTGGAACGGCCATTACCGCTATACATGTTCTTGAAAAAGTCGGTTTTCATGGCATTATCATGGACGTTGTCGAAGCTGCGGTGATTCGCTCAAAAGAGCTGGGTAAAGTAGAATGACCGGAAAAAAAACGCCCTTTAGAACAGAGACAAGCCTCGTTATCAGCACTGTCGGCATCATCACAAAGCTCGACGACGCCCGGTCCGACAGTTACGCAACAATCTTGTCGGACTGGTTACAGCAGCGGGGTATCGTTGTTTTTCTCAATGAAATCACCCCGCGTCTCGACATAATCATCGTCCTTGGCGGGGATGGTACCCTGCTGCATATAGCCGAACAAGCGGCTCGACATGGAATTCCTGTACTGGGCATCAATCTCGGCAATCTTGGTTTTTTGACCGAATTGACAGAAAAAGAGACATTTCAAGCTCTTGAACGTATCCTGGCAGGGAAACTGACCATTGAGAACCGGCTTATGCTCAAGGCGCGACTCGTCGCAAAAGATCAAATCACCGACTATCGCTATGCACTCAATGACGTGGTCATCACCAAGAATGTTCTCGATCGACTCCTCCGGCTTTCGACCAAAGCTGATGACGAATACATCACCACCTATAAAGCGGACGGCCTGATATTTTCTTCCCCAACCGGATCAACAGCCTACAACCTTTCTGCCGGTGGTCCGCTGGTTTATCCGGGACTTGCCACTATCACAGTGACACCAATCTGCCCTTTCATGCTCAGTAGCAGACCAATTATTTTGCCAGCGGATAAGCGCATCAGAACCCGTTTTGATGCCGGCAGCGGCACCGAACGGGCTCAGATCATTATTGACGGACAGGCCTTCTGGGAAATGCGCGACGGCGACGAACTGGAAATCGAAACCGCCGGACAAACTCTGCAGCTTATCGTCTCTTCGACCCGTGATTATTTTACCATCCTGCGCAACAAACTGCACTGGGGCGTTTCCGGCGAAAGATCCTGAAATGCCTCACTTTTTCTTTTGAATCTGGTACTTCTTCATCTTATATTGGAGAAGACTTTTTGTTATGCCCAGATTTTCCGCGGCTCTGGCCTGCACATAATCGGTATCGATCAGTGCCTGGGTAAGCATTTTTTTCTCGACTGCATAGAGGACCTCGTTCAATCCGGCATTATCAGGAACTATCTGCCGCAGATCCATATCCTGTCCCCATGCCGGCCGCTCATCACTATACAGAGTGTCCGGCTGGACATCTTCGGCTTCAATAATATCGCCCGAGCACAATATTGCCGCTCGCTCGATAGTGTTTTCCAGCTCTCGGATATTTCCCTCCCAGGGGAGTTTCATCAGCAGTTTCATAGCGTCGGCCGAAATTTCCAGGCCCGGTTTAGCGAGTTCTTTCTGATATTTGGCAATAAAAAAACCAGCGAGAAGCCGCATATCGTCCATTCTTTCCCGCAGGGCAGGCAGATTAACCGGAATAACATTGAGCCGATAAAAAAGATCTTCTCTGAATCGACCTCCGGCAACTTCCTCCCGCAGATCCTTGTTAGAGGCGCTGATAATACGAACATCCACTTCAATGGTCTTTCCGCCGCCGACACGTTCAAAGGTTTTTTCCTGGAGAACCCGCAATAATTTGGCCTGCAGGGCAAGGGGAATTTCGCCGACTTCATCGAGAAAAATTGTCCCCTGGTCGGCAAGCTCGAAGCGCCCTTTACGCATGGTGACCGCCCCGGTAAATGCGCCTTTCTCGTGACCAAAGAGCTCGCTCTCCAGCAGATTATCCGAGAGAGCTGCACAATTGACGGCAATGAACGGTTGTGCTTCTCTGGGGCTGTTCATATGGATTGCCTTGGCAACCAGTTCCTTGCCGGTTCCACTCTCGCCGGTGATCAGGACCGAGGCATGGGTAGGTGATACCTTCTCGATAAGCTGATACACCTGCAACATCTTTGGATTTTTTCCGACCATGCCGCTGAAGCCACTTTTACCTTTTATCTCATCCCGCAACCGGGTGTTTTCTCGAATAAGGGAATAGTGCTGGGCACCTTTTTTGAGAGTTATTATCAGCTCATCATTGGAAAAAGGTTTGGCAAGATAGTTATAGGCCCCGGCCTGCATCGCCGCGACAGCCTTATCAACCTCAGCAAAGGCAGTTATAACAATAACCGGCAGATCAGGGTTTTTGGCCTTAATTTTATTTAAAAACTGCAAACCATTCATATTGGGCATCTGCATATCAGTGATGACAATATCAAGATCTACATCGTCGATTATTTGCAGTCCCCGCTCCCCATCAGAAGCGGTAAAAACCTCAAAACCTTCATCCTTCAACAGCTCCGATAGAACGATGAGATAATTCGGTTCATCATCAACTACCAGGATCGAATACATCGTCATAATTGTCCCTTTAACACCTTTTTTTGTTGTTATACCTGTTTTGTTCAGCGCGTTGTTTCATGTCGATGAGCAGCTTTGCCGGAACAGACACATTCTTTCCGCCGGCCAGAGTTGTTCCGGGCCTGATACTACCGTGGAAATCACTCCCTCCAGTCATCAGCAAACTATACTTTTCGGCAAGAGCTATAAGCCTTTTTCTGAATTGCCTTGAATGATTGGGATAATACACCTCAATTCCATCTAACCCCATACCGCGCAATTGTTGCAACGCATGATCAAGGTTGTCTACCGATTTATCGAGTTGAAGCGGATGAGCCAGCACAGCAATTCCCCCGGCTTTCTGAATCATGGAGATGGCCTCTTTTGCCTCATAGACAAACCTGGAAGTATAGGCAAGCCCTCCCTGGCCTAGATATTTTTCAAAAGCCTCATCCATCGATTGAACAAAGCCTTTTTCCACCATGAGCCGTGCTATATGCGGTCTGCCGGTTTGTCCGGACCCGGCGGATTTTTCCAGCTCATGCAAATGAAGTGTAAGGCCAAGCCGGTTGAGCTTAATAATAATTTCTTTATTTCTTGCGATTCTTCCTCGCTGGAGTTGTTCCAGGGAAATATGAAATTCCCTCTGTTGACAGTCAAAGAGATATCCAAGCAAATGCACGTTATAATTGGAATATTTAACACTTAACTCAATTCCGGAAACGACTTCCAGGCCAATATTCTGACCTGCAGCAAGAGCCTGATCAACGCCATCGATAGTATCGTGGTCGGTAATCGCAATAGCCGACAAGCCCTTTTTATGCGCATAATGAACTAATTCGACAGGACTCATGGTCCCATCGGATGTTGTCGAATGAATATGGAGATCAATAGACATTAATCCAACTCATTATAAAGAAGATGAGGTAACAGAAAGAGTCGATGTTTGTACATTAATGTACCAGTTTCGTATCTCTCCTGATAGTATAAGTACTTAGTGACTTACAAATAGGTTTCTTGGGTCTTTTTACAAGAAACCTCTTTCGTGAAGAAACTTATCCCGCGCTCTTCGGCGGGATGAGATCATTATAAAACCAAAGAATTCCGAAACAGAAAAGACAACCCTTTGATACATGAACAATCCTCCACTTCCCAGAGGATTAGTATAAAACAGCGCTTTAAAGTCACAGAATTCTCTATACTTTTTCGCCGACAGGCCGATACAGTTTCTATGCAATATATATTTCAAAGTCAGCGGAGAATCTCTATGCGGTCGTTATGTATCTGTATTCCATTAATTTTCTTGCTGTGCAACTGCAGCAGTAGAATCCCGGAACCGATCAGTTATCCCTATTCGCAACAGAAAAAAATGCAGGCAGCTTCCCATTGGGATGTACTGGCAAAAGATCTGGCGAATCGCATTAACAATCAGCTCATCCTCACTGACAATCACGACAAAGCGGTCTATGTCAAGACGCCCTGCGGCGACGAAAATTCCTCTTGTCAGGCCAATGAAACAAGTACCTTTAATGAAGCATTCCACGATTTACTCATCACCAACCTTTTCGGTTATGGTATACCGACCAAAAGTCAGGCCGATCAGGAAGCCATCGAGGTAAGCTATAAAGTGCAGATTGTTTATCACAACAGTGATCGGGTCCGCAGCCTGCAGCCGGGCCTGCTGACCGGGCTGTCTGCAGCAATCGTAGTCCTGCGTAATGCGCCCGCCGACCTGATACTCCTGGCCGCAGGTGCCGCAGCCGATATCGCCAATACCAGCCTAGTTGACAGCGGCCATTACGAAATCATTATAACGACCTCCATGATAACAGATAGTCAATATCTCTTCAGGGCATCTGATATCTATTATATTAATGAAAAGGATTTCTACCAGTACCAGCAGAATATGCCCCAGACAAAAACCATCAAGCTCAGCAGCAAAACAACGCCAGGACCTATGGATCCCCTCCCGCAATCACCTTCCATTGCCGTCCCACTCCCCAAAACCGATACCGGTAGCAAAACGGTTTCTAAAACTGCACTGTAGAGTAGAATCAAGCCATGCAACGAGAACACAGCACCTTTCTATTTTTCACGAAATTTCCCATACAGCGACTCACCACCCTCGCCATATTAACCGGCATTCTCTTGTTTTATTGCGGCTGCACTTCCTTTAACGGCACCCGACTCGAACCAATCCTTGGCGGTGAAACCGACTTGATCCAGCTGTCCTATACCATTGCCGACCATCTGGCGGAACGAACCATGCCGCCACTGATACCGCATCAGCCAGATATGCCTGTCCTGGTTACCACTTTTGTTGACAATAACGATCTGGAACAAACGTCGCACTTCGGTCGTGTTCTCCAGGAACACATAGCATCCAGACTGGTTCAGCTTGGCTATACGGTCAGGGAGATGAAACTGGCCAATACCCTCCACATAGAACCAAAATCAGGAGAGACAATCCTGACCAGAGACCTGTCCCAGCTCAGTGCAGGGCAACAGGCTCAGGCAATACTGGTCGGAACAATCTCCAGGACCGAACGGATACTGTATATTTCAGCTCGGCTGATAAATCCGGTCAACAACAATATTCTCGCCACCGATGATTACCGGCTGCGTATGGACGATAACATTCTCGCCATGTTCCGCCTGCAGCGTCAGGATGCTATCGACACCCCGATTGCGGAACCACCTCAGCCCTTCCTTAACTCGATTTTATAAATATTCTGATGATGCAACTGCAAGGAAAAACCGTCCTCATTCCAGGATCTTCCCGACCAATTGGTCGGGCAATTGCCCGAAAATTTGCAAGCCAGGGGGCAACTCTTATTCTACCGGTATATGACTGGCCGGAGTCCATTGCAGAAATGGAAGAGGAGTTTACGGCAGCCGGTTACCATTACCTTACCTTCCCTGCCGATCTGCGGCAAAAAACTGCCGTAGTACAACTCAGAAATTTTATCAGTAGCCAGACAGGGACAATTCATTTTCTTATCAACAATATCGAACGCGGCGGTATGCCTGTGATCCATGGCAGCTATGATCTTACCCACAACACGGACCAGTGGGACACTGAATTCGATACCACGGTGAAGGCCAAATGGCTCCTTTTTCATCATCTCTTTCCGCTTCTTCATAAAGAGACTTCGGGGGGGGCGGTAGTAAACATATCGTCAATCGCCGGTATCACCGGGCGAAGCGGTCCGGCGGCAGTCTTTTTTAATGACGGCTACAGTGCCGCCAATAAAGCCATACAATCGTTCACAGAGACCTGGGCCCGGCAGGCGGCACCGGCCATTCGCGTCAACGAATTGGCGCTCGGCCTCATCGAAAGCAGACATGGAGAAGGTACGCGAGGATGGGCTAACCTCTCCAGGCAGGAAAAAGAGGCAATCTATGACACCATTCTCCTTGGCCGCACTGGGTACGTGGACGAAGTCGCCAATACCGTCTATTTTTTAGCAGTTGAAGCCACGTATATTACCGGGACAATTCTACGGATGGATGGGGGCTTTATTCTCGGTGGCAGCAAAGTTCCACCAATGCCGGCAGGAATTCTTTGACAGGTTGAATCATCTGGCCGAATAGCCTATTGGACACTCAGGGCCTGCAGGGCAAGTTCTGCTACTGATATTTCTTGTATTTCGTTATCGAGAAAGACATGTAATTTTTCCTGACACTTCTCGTAGCGGTCAATGGCATCAATCTCAGCCGCAACACCCAGCAGCCCCAGACACCTGATAGCTAATCCAATTACGTGCAAATCCGGAGACTTTAGGTAGGCACGCACATCATCGACTATTCCACGTTCGATCATCTCACTTTGGTGCTCCTGACAAAGTCTGCCGATTCCCCACAGCAGTCCCCGCTGGAGCAGTGGCAACTCGAGATAATTACCGTCCTCAAAGAGGTTTTCGCCATCCTCTCGCATATATGAGATAAGCATATGCAGGTATTCATGACGAAGCTTCGGGTTATGACACATTATCTCTCCCATCGCTTCTGGCGATCCCCAGCCTATCCCGCCAGATTCGTCATTGAGGGACCAGAGAAAACGGCGCATGACTATCCGAGCTGCTTCCATTTCTTGTTCGGCAATCGCCGGAACCAGCCAACCAAAACAAAGCACCGCATTCCACCGTACTCTTTCAACCGGATGACAGAGTGCAAGAAACAGAGGATTGAGCAGACTATTCGCCGGGTAATTTTCCAGTTCTGGTAATATCTCTGCAAAATCCGCCTTCTGCAAAAGTTTCAAGACATCGATTTTCAACTGTCTTCTGCTCATTAACAATTTACCTATGCGAGAAGATAATCGTTGGCTATTTCATTCATTATCTGCAGGATGTTAGTACCTCACAAGGTGACACAAAATCTACGCCTATCTCTAGTTTTGTGTGCAAGAAAACAATGTGTCCCCAAGGTACTTATACCCGTCGAGCGAGTACTACACAGAGTACCGGATTTCTTCCCGTTTACCGGGGTTTGATTCAATAATGCGTGTCATCCAGGCGCTTCATTCCTTCCATAAGCATACCCATAAAACCACCAAGAACATCGAGCGTTTTTTCCCTCACCGTCAACCCCTGGCTAAAATTAAACCGTCCGGTGTCGATCGTAAGAATCTGGTAGAAAGCTTCTCTACCTTCGATGGTATCCAGTTCGGCATGCACCAGTTCCCCCTCATTGAACATGATCAGAGCTCTTTTCTCCTCACTCTCAATATAGAGCTTACCGGTTTTTTGATTGGAATTAATCATCTGGCAGAGTTCCACCGGCGAGATATCTGAGAGCTGTCCAACCATCCCGGAGGCCAACTCTTCAGCCCGCTGCACGTTCATTTTGGTAATCCTGCTGACGAGCAATTTATAGAAAAATATCTGGAGAGCGGGAAAGCGGTTGAGCACATGCCGGAAGTTTTTTTGATTCATAACGGCAACCTGACATGTTTCCGCAGTCATAATTGTCGCGGAAACGCGGTCCCCGGAAAGCAAGCTCATCTCCCCGAAGACTTCCCCTTTCTGCAACTCGGCAATGGCTACGCCATTATCATCAATAACTTCCGCCTTGCCGGATAAAAGGATAAACAGCCGGTCGCCCGGATCATCCTTTTGGGCAATAGGAAACTGCCAGGGAAATTCATTGAGTTCCAGCAGAGTGGAGAGATCAAGAAGATCTTCAGGAGAAAGAGTGGAAAAAATATCCACAGAGGAAAGGAGTCCGGCAAAGTTACTTGTTCCTTTTATTTGTTCCCGTCGTTCCGCGGCGGCAAGTAATTTCATCTGCAGCGTTGCAAAGCCTTTATCTTTTTTATATTCAAAACGGATCAGTCCAGTACAACCGCCGCATTCGAATTTGGCTTTTTGATTCATTCCCTGGGAATAATTTTCATAACTCCCTCCAGCAGATGCAATCTCAATCAGTTCTTTGGCAAGGGTCAAACATGTATGTTTAGCCGCCGGTAAAGACAGGACACCTTCACTTAACTTCAATTCCTCTCGGACATTGTACAGAGGACAATGATCTTCTTCCGTAATGATGAATATACCATTTCTAAACTGCATAATAATCCTGATTAATCTGATCTGCCAAACAGGAGATAGATGACAAAACCCAAGACTGCGGCTCCCCCAAAAATAACCGGCAGAATTTTTTCAATTTGGATCTCACCATTTACCAGAAGTGAATTCATATAATCCGTGCCGGAAACCCACCAGATAGCGACCAATATGGTAATGATTATAAGATCCTTCCACTTTTGCCTGAAAAGCATATAGCAGATCATCAGGCCAAAGGGAATTATAAACCACGGGTTGGTAAAAAGCCCTATGAAATCGACATCTTTAATCTGTTCCTGCAGGTGTGTTGCCACAAACCATTCCTGCAGGTTTGTAAAAAATTGCATATCCCTTATCTCCGATGTAAAGAGAGCGTTATTGTTTGGTGTGTTGCTAACGACTGGTGATTTTCCACCTGCAGAAGTATAGCATAATTGCCCTGCATATTCCCTATACTAAAATGTGATTACCGACTAAATCTCAGCTATATGGGGATATGAGGTGCCCTTTTCCCGGGACGCCATAAACCCATATAGCTGAGATTTAGTGGCAATCACATACTAAAATCGCCACAATGGTCCAAGACTCAGAAATCCCAGATAAATTATGGCGATAAAAACCGCCTGCTATACTGTATCCAGTATAAACATTTAACAAAGGTCCCTGAAAACCCATATGAGTAAAGAAAAGTCCAATATTATATTGATCGGAATGCCTGGTTCTGGAAAAAGCACCGTTGGGGTAATCCTAGCAAAAATGCTGACGAAAAGATATCTCGATACAGATATTTTAATCCAGAATATTGAAAAAAGAAGCCTGCAGGACATCGTTGATAAAGAAGGTCATATGACACTGCGGGAAATTGAACAAAGAGTACTGCTCGGCGTACACTGCCACAACCATATCGTCGCAACAGGAGGCAGCGCCGCCTACAGTGAGCCGGCGATGATGCATCTCAAGAAAAACGGAATTATTGTTTTCCTCCATGCGGACCTGCCGGCTCTGGAGCAGCGTATCCATAATTATCAGACCAGAGGCCTGGCAAAACGACCCGACCAGAGCTTCCAGGATCTGTTTGATGAAAGGTTGGCGCTATATGATAAATATGCCGACGTAACCGTGGAGAGCTCAACTCTGACCCAGGATGAGGTTTGCGATACTATCATCGATCGACTCTGGATCCATCCCCCATATGTCTCGTGTAAAAAACAACCCGCGGCGTGATAATCACTTGCCATAAATGAAATATTTCGAAGTCTATGTTATCTGTTCCAATCCCGCCAAAAGATTTGCGGGACTCTTTTCAGTACTCGCTCGTCGGGTATAAGTTCCTTCACGAAATACTGCTCTTGTAAAAAGCACAAGAACAGTATTTCTAAGTCACTAAAAAATGGAAGCCGTCATGCCCCTTTCTGCCCGCCAGGATCGTGAATTAAAAACAATTTCGGTTATGGTGCAAATCTATTGTCGCAAGCATCACAACTCTGCAGCGATACAGGCGAATGCACTTTGCGAAGACTGTAGCAACTTTCTCGAATATGCTCGACAAAGACTCGCCCATTGCCCATTTGCGGAACAAAAACCAACATGCGGTAACTGTACGATCCACTGTTATAAGAAGGACATGCAGGCCAAGGCAAAACAAATCATGCGGTATTCCGGCCCGAGAATGCTATGGAGTCATCCGATAATGGCCCTCTACCATCTTCTCGATAGCCGGAAAAAATCACCAGCGCCCAGTCCCTGTCGCCAGAAAGAGAAAAAATAACCATTTAAAATAATTGATGACCGCAAAAAAGAATGAAAATATTGATGACCGGGAGTTCCGGATCGCTTGGTAGCTCTCTGGTAGAATACTTCTTTTTAAAAGCCCATGCGATATATTGTCTCCAGCGGAATACGGATTTTGCCTCGCGCCAATTCTGGGCCACAAACCCATTGACAAAAAACGCAGACGGTCTCTTTGAAGCCGTTATCCACCTCTCAGAGGAGAATATGCCGAGAGGAAGGTGGACCGAAGAAAAAAAACAACTTCTCCTGACCAGGGCACAGGAAGGAACCAGACATCTTATTGACTATATTGCCACGCTTGACGTGAAACCGAGCGTTTTTCTGAGTGCTTCCGCCGTTGGCTTTTATGGCGACAGAATTAAGGAGACTGTTGATGAAAAAAGTCCACCAGGAGAAGGTTTTCTCGCCGAACTCTTCCGGCAGAAAGAAGACGAGACCACGCGCCTGGTCTCGATGGGTATCCGCGTGGTCAACCTTCGTTTCGGCCTGATTCTCAGTTTTAAAGGCGGAGTCCTGCAGACAATACTACCACCTTTTCAAGCATGTTCGGGTGGTATCATCGGTCACGGAAAACAACGTGTCAGCTGGATAAGTATGAGAGATATCGTAACAATCGTCGACTTCATCATGCAACATGAACATATACATGGTCCAGTCAATGTCGTCAGTCCCCTCCAGACAACCACCAGCGAACTCAACAAAACTCTCAGCAAACTTTATAACCGACCTGCATTTCTCACAGAACAGACACAGAATATTCGCTTTCTCTTGAGTTGGATAGCAGGTGAAATGTCCCTCGGCAGTTGTCCGGTAAGACCCCGCATCCTGCAGGAATCAGGTTACGAGTTTATAGACCCGACTCCTGATGATTTTGTCCACTCCTGCATCAACAAGGAAAAAGTCATTTGCCGGACTTCAAGAGTATAATCGTATTTACTGTTTGCCGGTAATCCTCTGCACTGCTTCCTCGTATCGCAATCTTGTCTTATCCGTGATCTCGCGAGGCAGAGGCGGTGGAGGAGGAGTTTTATCCCAGTTTAAGGAAGAAAGATAATCCCGCAAAAACTGTTTATCGAAGCTCGGCTGTGACTGTCCAGGCGTATAAAGATCCACCGGCCAGAAACGCGAGGAGTCGGGAGTGAGAACTTCATCAATCAAAATAAGCCTGCCATCAATTTCGCCCAGTTCAAATTTGGTGTCAGCGATTATAATCCCCCGGGAAAGAGCATAATCAGCGGCTTTTCTATACAGAGCGAGACAGATACGGGTGATCTCTTCGGCTCGATCGGAGCCGACAATCTCCTGCATTTGAGCCAGGGAGATATTCTCATCGTGATCGCCAAGATCCGCTTTAGTCGATGGGGTAAAAAGCGTTTCGGTTAATTTATCTGACTCCTGCATTCCCTGGGGCAGATGAAATCCACAGACCAGCGGATTCTTTTTATAGGCGCTCCAGAACGACCCCGAGATATAGCCCCGGACAATACATTCTATAGACAGCGGTCTGGTCTTTTTTACCAGCATCGACCGTCCCTGTAACTGCTTGGCGTACGGCTGACATACCTCCGGATAGTTGTCGACATCAGCGGTAATGAGATGGTTTTCAACAATATCTCCCAACAGATCAAACCAGAAAAGTGACAACTCTGTTAATATCGCCCCTTTTCCGGGAATGGCGTCGTCCATTATGACATCATATGCCGAGATTCGATCTGTTGCGACCATAAGCAATTTGTCATCATGGCCGGGTATACCGTACATGTCGCGAACTTTTCCTCTGTGCTTGAGGATCAGGGTCGGAAAATCGGTGGTGAGTACCGGTGTTGTCATGTTCTGCTGCTCCTTTAAATCCGTTCTTTAGTTATTTTTATTTTACTACTGCCTGATACAGAGTGCAGGCAGGATTTTTATATGCCCTCAGTTCAGCCGTCAGGGAACCGATCACAATTTTAGAATTGATCCGTACCGGAACCCGGCATTCATCGTCAGTATACCAGATCACCGTGTCCCCCTGTTTATCATATAAGCCCTTGAAGGTCAGTACCGGCATGATCGCAACTGTTGTCACCGGGCCGATAACGGTCTGTTCGATTTTTTTTGTCGAAACAACATTGACCACGACATTTACCCTTCGTTTGTCGGCAAAAGTTGGTACTATAAAACGGTTACCGACGGCAAAAGGCATCAACCGGCTGTTGAAAAAGGCGGAAAACTCGTTGTTTGTTTCCCCATTGACGTGATACTCGCCGTCAAGATGGTCATTTTTCATATACCGAATATATCCACTTCGCTGATGATATTCGATCACCCGATGCGCTTCATAACTGTAGCCTTCTTTTTGCCAGACTTCGTAATGATACGGGAGTCTGGCTGGTCCCTTAACCTTCGTTACATGTAAATCTTCAATCGGATAAATCCAGTTCAAGGCACCATTTTTTGTGGAGACCGCGGCCCTTATTTCATACCCCTCTGCAATTCCCGGCAACGCATTGACCTCAAGCGCCAATTCACCGATTTTTATTCCACCAGTCCAGGAAACATCATAGACAAGATTCTCCTGTCCGGAATAGCCGATAGCAAGCAGTTGCGATGCAATGACACCTAATGGTGGACCAGGTATGACCTTTGCCTGCGAAGTGGCATCTGTCGACCACGCTAGCCCTGCCTGCAGAAAAAGACCCGCCAGCATAATGCCGACATGCACAATCGGCCCGGTCATTAATCGCCAAGGGTAGCCAGAGAAAGCCAGGTGGCAATAAAGACGGTAAGGCTGATAAAGCCGTTCATCGAAAAAAATGACGCATTAATGCGCGATAAATCCTCGGGCTTCACCAGAATATGCTGATAGAGCAGGGCCGCCGATGCCAATGCAATACCCAGATAATAAAAAATATTTAACCCGGCGTGATAGCCAGTTAAGGTAAAGAAAACAAAGGCCAGGATGTGAAAACCGCCCGCCAGGCGAAACGCATTTTTTTTGCCCATGCGCGAAGGCAGAGAATGCAGCCCTTCCCGCCGATCGAAATCAGCATCCAGACAGGCATAAATGGTATCAAAACCAGCCACCCAAAAGATGACCCCGACCGAAAGTGCAAAGGGATAGTCAAGCAGACTGCCTTGAACGGCAACCCATCCGCCCAGGGGGGCAAAAGCCAAAGCCACGCCAAGGATCAGGTGACAAAGAAAAGTAAACCGTTTGGTGAGAGAATAAAACAGCGTCAAACCAAGGGCAAGAGGAGACAAGAGCAAGGTCAGTTGATTTAAGTTCCAGCAGGCATACAGAAACAGTCCGCCAGAGACAAGAATCATCGCCCAGGCTTCAGAAAATCTAACTTCTCCTGCGGGCAGCGCCCGGGTCGCTGTTCGAGGATTAGCCTTGTCGAACCTGTAGTCAACAACTCTGTTAAATCCCATGGCACAGGTCCTCGCACCAACCATGGCGACAATGATCCAGAGCAGTGTTCTGCCATCAGGGATGCCTCGAGAGGCAAGAAATGCGCCGGTTAACGCAAACGGGAGGGCAAATACGGTCAGTTTGAACTGGATCATTTCCAGCAAAACCAACACCTTTCTGCCAATAACAGCTAGCTTTTCCATCTCTTTCGATTGAGTATTTAAAGACCGGGCTTACTGGTGATGCGCGACAGCCACTTTGATTCAGCCTCGCCCTGCATTTCTATTTGTATCCCGCCGGTCACGGTAACAGACGATACGCGTCTCCAGTTCATTGGAGATTGGCATAAATTTTCAAAGGCAGGGCTGTCTTGTTAATATCTCCACGCTTTATCAGAAAGTCAAAAAACGTTTCCAGCGCTTTACGTTTCTGTTCGCCAAGATCGTATTCTATTCCGCTGAGGTATTGGTAACATTTTTTCTTGGACATGGGAATCCGCTGCGCTGCGAGGGCACATATCTCTTCGAGATCTTTTTTTCCTTCGTCCCGGCACTTCAGCAGGTGGCGATGTATTTCAGCCAGCATTTCGGGCTGGCCGGTACAAAACTCATCACGAACAACACACAGAGCAAAAACAAAAGGCAGTCCGGTTTTATGTTTCCAGATATCTGCTAAATCATACTCATACAGATACGTCGATTTTTCAGCGAGTCTCAGCGCATCGTCGCCGATTGCCAATACTGCTTTAAATTTTTCACCAATGGGGCTCTGCAGATCTCCGGTTGAATAGCATGGCTGTACTCCTTGAAATTCCTCGAGAATGATCTTGACCAGACTGACTGAGGTTTCCGACTGGGCACTGAACAGCACAGGGGCCTTATCGAGTTGGCTCATGGGTACATGGGAAAAAAGAAAAACCGACCCGACCGGCCCGTTGGCGCTTATGGAAAGACCCGACAGTATCTTATATTTTTCAGAGTGGCGGCCGTATTCGTAACTGGAGACAAACCCCATGTCAATTTCCCCTGCCGCCAGTTTTTTGTTTAAGGTGGCTGGAGGAGCCTCCACGAGTTGCCATCTATCAGTTTGCACCGTGCTTTTCCACTTTTCATGAATGGGCGCGGTGTTGAGGTAACTAACCATGCCGATCCGGGCAACAGTTTTTTCTGACTCTTTCATATACAGCACCTCTGCTTTTCAACAAATTCAATCATAAACGCTCGAGACCCACTCAATTTCGGCCGGTTTTCCATTTGAAACCAAAATGTCCATCAGATGTGCACTGTCATTGCAAGTGCGAAGAACTGGTGATGAAACATGGATAAATTTTGCACTTTGCCCTACCGCAAGGCTGCCATATTCAGTTTCATGCAAAAGAGCCTGCGCGCCACCCATTGTCGCCATGGTCAGGATATCTGCTGGGGCAATACGTATATGCCTCATGGCCAGTATCTGCATTTCACGCCAGATATCAAGCGACTGATTCGAGGCAGCGGAATCACTGCCCAGCGCAGGCAACAGGCCAAGAGCTACCATCTGTTCCACCGGTGCATGTCCGTTTCCCAGAAACTCGTTACTGCCGGGACAAAGGCAGATTTTAGCACCACTGTCCTTGATCAACAGGAGTTCTTTTTCAGAAACGTGGACGCAATGTACCAGCAGACTCTTGTCATCCAGCAGACCCAGATGAGCAAGGTATGGTATAGTACCGGAAAAACCGGTCTCGGAAAAAGGAAATACGCCATCCCAGCTGTTTTTCTTCTCCAGAAAATCACGGAAACAGCCGGTGCCGGCCTGCAGGAATTCACGTTCATCTGCGCATTCACAGGCATGGATAGAAAAGATATGCTGGAGCCGGTGGCATCTCTTTTTAATTTCTTTAAGGAGATCAGGTGCAGTTGAGTACGGGGCGTGGCCGGTGGCAGCTGTTTTATCATCAAGCTGCATCAGCTTTCTCATTGCCGTTCGGCAGGCCTCCTTATTCGGCCCGATAAATTCAAGCATCCTGACAACTTTGGGCTGAAGCTCGCCGTCGGCACAATCCAACACATCATAGTATTCATTGCCGATGTCGCCAACCAGGGCTACCCCCGAGTTATATTGCTCTTTCAGCGCTGCGGTAAAAGCGGCGACAATTTCTTCTTGACTCTCTTTATTTTGCGCTCTCCGAGCAATCAGTGCATCTATCCATTCGGTAAATTTCTGCGCCGGCAGTGAATAAAAACCTCCGGCCAGATGCGTCAGCTCCAGATGCATGTGCGCATTGACAAGCCCCGGCATGAGCACACAAGGATAGTTTGTTTCTGAGGATTGCGGATATTTAGCAACTATATCGTCTCGCCTGCCGATATCAATTATACGGCCGCCGGCTACAACGATACTGCCATCACGGATAACCGGAACGGCCACAGGAACAACCCAGGGGGCAGAAATAATTACCATTTTTTCCATTCGTTCAATGGTATAATTTACCGCTCTGCGACAAGTGTATAATCCATCAGCCGTTGCCTCGGCAAAAAACCAGCATCAATAACAAGCCGCCTGATATCCTGTTCAGACAATCTGAAACTAACACCGGCTGCGGCTACCACGTTTTCTTCTATCATCGTACTGCCGAAATCATTGGCACCGAATGAAAGTGAAAGTTGAGCTATTTTCGGCCCCTGCGTAACCCAGGAGGCCTGGAGGTTGGCAAAATTATCGAGATAGATTCTGGATAGCGCCAGCATCCGCAAATAAGCAAAAGCGGTGGTTTTCTCGAGCTCGGCCAATACGGTATGATCTGGTTGAAACGGCCATGGAATAAAAGCGGTGAAGCCCTGGGTGCGGTCCTGCAGCTGGCGTAGCCGGCGCAGATGCTCCAGTCGCTCATCGGTTGTTTCCACATGGCCAAACATCATTGTAGCGGTGGTTCGCAGGCCCTGATTATGTGCTTCTTCCATTACCTCGAGCCATTGATCTGCCGTGCACTTTCTTGGCGCAGTCTGCTGCCGCACACGATCACTGAGAATTTCCGCGCCGCCACCGGGAATTGATCCAAGTCCTGCAGCTATGAGCCTCTCAAGAACTTTTTTTATGGGCAAGCCAGCAAGAGAGGCAAAATGATAAATTTCCGGAGGTGAAAAACCATGAACATGTATTCCAGTGGCCTTGATGAAGCTGACCATTTCTTCATAATATTCAAGTGGTTGACCAGGGTGGAGCCCCCCCTGCAGAAGTATCTGGGTGCCACCGAGTGCCTGTGTTTCCCGTATTTTTTCCGCCAATTCATCGAAGGTAATAAGATACCCGCGGTTGTCCTCCGGCGGTTTGAAAAAAGCGCAGAATTTACAGGCGGAAATACATATATCGGTATAGTTGATATTCCTGTCAACGACATAGGTAACGATATTTTCCGGGTGTTTTCTCTGCTTGATAACGTTGGCGAGAATGCCGAGCTGCAGCAGATCACCCTCTTTTTCCAGCACCAGATAGTCATCGTCGCTAATACGCCCGCCGCTATAAACCTTATCAATTACTTCATCTAACTGCCTGTGTATCTGCACTTTTGACCTTTTCTAGCTATGTACTTCAATGACATTATACAGTGTATCGCGCTCAACGGGTACACGACCAGCTTCTTTAATAAGCCTTACCAGGGTAGCGCTGCCTATCGTCTGGTCCGTTTCGGCACCGGCCATATGGGTGATGACTTCCTCCTTAACAGTTCCGTCCATGTCGTCGGCCCCAAAGGCAAGGGCAATCTGGGCCATTTTAGGACCAATCATCACCCAATAAGCCTTGATATGTGGAAAATTATCGAGGAAGAGACGAGCAACCGCTATATTTTTAAGGTCATCGATCCCGGTTGTTTTCGAAAGATCAGCCATCGCCGTATTTTTCGGATGGAAAGCCAGGGGAATAAAAGCCAGAAACCCGTTTGTTTCATCCTGCACGCCGCGCAACGCTTCGAGATGTTCGAGACGCTCATCAATTGTCTCGATGTGGCCGTACAACATGGTGGCATTGGTGTTTAGTCCGAGCCGGTGTGCTATTTTGGAGATATCGAGCCACTGACTGCCGGATATTTTTTTTTCACAGGTGAGCCGACGGATTCGCGGATGAAAGACTTCCGCCCCGCCACCCGGCAGAGACCCAAGTCCGGCATCTATCAGCATGCCAAGCGTCTTTTCTATTGATGCACCGGCCAATTCTGCAAAATGGGCGATCTCTACACAGGTGAAAGCCTGGATATGCAAAGCAGGTCGCACCTCTTTAATTCCGCGTAACAGTTCAAGGTAATAGGTAAAAGGCAGATCAGGATGAATGCCGCCGACCATATGTACTTCGGTAATCGGTTCATCGAGCCGGTCTCTGACCTTCTGTTTCACCTGTTCGACACTCATCTCGTAGGCGAGATCCGAATCTTTCTCCCGGCCGAAAGCGCAGAATTTACAGAGGTTCGTGCAGATATTGGAATAGTTTACATGCTGATTATAGATAAAATAGGCATTATCGCCATTCAATCTGTTGCGGACGATATTGGCAAGGTAGCCAAGAGCAAGGATATCATTGCTGTTATACAGAGCTCGACCCTCGGCGACGCTGAGTCTTTCCTCTGCTTTAACCTTGTCCAGAATTGGTCCAAATCCGGCCTTTTTAATATAATTTTCCACAATAAAATAAAAAGCCGGGTACTAACCCGGCTTTTTCCGAAATACAAGGATGATCAGTCTATGAAAAACTTCAGTTTTTCACGGCGGCTGGAGTGACGTAACCTGTTAAGGGCCTTTTTTTCAATCTGCCGGATTCGTTCCCTGGACACATTGAAAAGTTTGCCGATTTCCTCAAGAGTATATTCGGCTTTCTCACCAATACCAAAACGCAGACGAATAATTTTTTCTTCTCTTTCACTAAGGGTTTCAAGGATATCATTCACCCGGCCGGACAATTCTCTGGTCTGGACTGCATCATAGGGGGATTGAGATTCCTGATTCTCAAGAAAATCACCCAGGGTGGAATCATCGTCCCCCACCGGGGTCTCAAGAGAAATAGGTTCACGCGATGCCTCCAGAATCGACAGGATTTTATCCATCGGCAGACTCGTCGCCTTAGATATTTCCAAAGGAGTGGGCTCACGGCCAAGTTCTTTGAACAGCGCATAGAAAGCCTTGAAAAACTGGCTTCTCAGCTCAAGAAAATGTACCGGCAAACGGATCGTTCTGGTTTTATCGAGAATGGCCCGGGTAATGGCCTGGCGTATCCACCAACTGGCATAGGTCGAAAACTTATTGCCTTTGGTGTAATCGAAACGAAAGACCGCCCGCATCAGGCCAAGATTGCCTTCCTGAATCAAATCCGCCAGGGTCAGACCCTGGTGCATATAGCGCTTGGCTATGGAAACCACCAGTCTCAGATTCGCCCTGATCATGGTGTCTTTCGCTACTTCAATGGATCTGCTGTACGCTTCAAGTTTGGCCTGAAGCTCAAACAACTCTCTTATGTCATTATATTTTTTTGCAGCACTGATAACATTGTACCGCATAAAATTGAGCTGTTGTTTTTTCGGTTTGAGGGTCGGATCCCGTTTTTCCCAGAGATCGATCCTTTCACAGAGCAACTGAATCTCTTTGGTGCCGGAAGTATCTTCACGGATCGCCGCAATAATAGCCTCAAAACCCTGACGAATGGTCTTACTGTATTTGGCCTCTTCTTCCGGTGTCAACAGATCAAATCGGCCCATCTCCCGCAAATAGGTGGTGGTCGTTTCTTCCGCTTCATGAGTTTCCTCATCAGGGAGAGACATCTCGTCTTCTTGATTGACATTAGAAGTCGAGGCGTCATCTCGTTCCCAGATTTCCCCGGACAAAGTACGCTTCTCACCATTTTCTTCAACGGTTACAATTTCAATTGAATGTGCACCGAGAAAGTTAAAGATAGATTCTATTTCATTAGGATCCTTTATCTCATCAGGCAACAGTTCATTTAAATCATCAAAGCTAATACAGCCTTCTTCTTTTCCTGCTTTTATTAGGTTTTCTTTAAGTTCAGGCAGCACCAGACAACCACTCCATTTCTTGAATTAATGAGACTATCTATTGTACCCTTGCATGAAGTGCATCGTTCCAATAGTCTCGAGAAGACCAACAAGGCGATTTTTTTAATGATTTTTTGACAAAAAAAAAGCCGACGAGAACGAGCTCGCTAGCGTGTAGTAGTTTTCCAAAGACTATACTATTACAGCAAATGAAAATAAAAATCAATTTTTAATAGCTGCGCTTCCGACAACTCGGTAATTATCTCCCCTATTGTGTGTAATGCTCTTATAATATAGCATTGATCATATGAGATACAAGGAACGAGAGTCGTTTTATTTTCCAATCTCCGGCAAAGCAGAGCTGTAACTGAAACCTTTTTATGCCGGGTTAACTTTTTTCCCTTCGAGACGCAATAATGATAGACCGACGAGCCAGCGGAATTCTTGCCCATATAACCTCTCTGCCATCAGCTTACGGGATTGGTGATATTGGCGTTTCCAGTTACAATTTCATCGACTTTCTCGTAGACTGCGACCAGAGTTATTGGCAATTTCTGCCCACAGGTCCAATACACCCACCTTTTGATTACTCCCCCTACATGAGCAGCTCAGCCTTTGCGGGCTCCTCTTTATTAATATCACCGGAACTTCTTTTGACAGCAGGTCTTATTTCGCCAGAAAGTCTTGCTCAACATCCCGACTTTTCACCATACCTGACGGACTATCATCAGGTCGAAGAATTTAAGAAGAAGTTGCTGCAGGAGGCGTACAGCACGTTTCATCCGGAAAATTTTCCCGGATATGCAGACTTTCTGGCGGCAAATTTATGGCTGGACGACTACGCAATTTTCATGACCGCCAAAGAGATTTACAACAATGCCGGCTGGTTTTCCTGGCCCAAGGAGCTCTCTACCCGATCAGAGAGCAAAATGACACAACTTGTCGAGCAGCACACTGACCGGATTAACTACTACCGTTTCGAACAATTCGAATTTTTCCGGCAATGGAATCTTCTCCGCAAATATGCCAATAAGAAAGACGTGCAACTATTCGGGGATCTGCCTATTTATATCAGCTACGACAGTGTCGATGTCTGGGCGCATCAGGAGATTTTTACGCTGGACGGCAAAACCCTCAGGCCGACTCACGTCTCCGGTGTCCCGCCAGACTATTTCAGTAAGACAGGACAGCGCTGGGGAACACCTCTCTATGACTGGTCGAACAACGACAAGCAAGTGCAAAAACAACTGATGCAGTGGTGGACCGACAGACTGGCCCACCTTTTCACCCTGGTCGATATTGCTCGCATCGATCATTTTCGGGGGTTCGAGTCATATTGGTCGATACCGGAGGAATGTACGACTGCGGTTGATGGTCAGTGGTTAAAGGGACCTGGTAAGACCTTCTTCAACCAGATAACCGATAAGCTCGGTCCTGTTAATATTATTGCGGAGGACCTGGGCATAATAACCCCTGAAGTGGAAGCACTGCGCGATGACCTTTGCTTTCCGGGGATGAAGGTCCTGCAGTTTGCCTTTGACGGCAATCTCGACAACAGTTTCCTCCCCCATAATTTCACCTCACCGCAGAATGTGGTGTATACCGGAACCCATGATAATGACACCACCGTCGGCTGGTTTCTCAGCGACAGGCTCGACGACCGGCAACGGGAAAATATCAGATTGACGGCCAACAGAGATCGCCATGATCAGCGGGGAAGCCACCACGATTTAATCTATCTGGCGCAATCCTCCATCAGTATTTTGTGCATCTTCCCTCTTCAGGATATTTTAGGGTTTGGTGGCGACTGTAGAATGAACACTCCGGGTATTGCTGAAGGGAACTGGAGATGGCGCTGTAGTGGCGAGTTTCTGACTCCTGCAGTAGCGGAACAGCTGAAGACTATTACGCGGCGCTTTAATCGGGACAATAAAAAACGGATGCAGCAAACGCCACAATCACGATGAGGTGCAGTACAAGCAGAAAAAACGAGTTTATTTCCATCAACAAAGTATTGACAAGCTCTGCGGTCTCAGTTATAAGACAGCACAATTTGGCCCCATCGTCTAGTGGCCTAGGACACTGGCCTCTCACGCCGGTAACAGGGGTTCGAGTCCCCTTGGGGTCACCATTTGCAATATTAAGCACTTATCGAGCTTTTCGGTAGGTGCTTTTTTGGTTATCCCCCACACCACCCCCCACACCAATCAACAAAAGCCCTATCCTGAATTATCTGAATTGGGCATCAAAGAAGGCTACTTATCGCCGACCCAGACGATTCACTTGACACCGAGAAGGTCACAGGTTCAAATCCTGTCCCCGCTACCACAATAAACTCAAGGGGTTAAGATTAAATCTTAACCCCTTTTTTTATACCTAAATTTTCTTTCCCCCATGCTCTCCCCCACACTAAACACCAAAGCAGCCCCTGACAAATGCAACCAATCAATATTTAGTGATAATTATTTTGCCCGGTTGATCTTGGAAGGACGGTCTCATCTATAACCTATTTTCAAAAATGAAGTTTTTTTGGGCGAGCTAATAAAATTAGAACAGGTCGAAGCCTATAAATGATATGAAACATTGCGAGACCGAAAGTACCTGCTGTCCGGGAAGCTTTAAACATGGAAATCATTATCAACCAGGCATTGATCGACCTACTTGTCGCCAAAGGTATTATTACCCAGGAAGAACTTATGGTTGCGATTGAAAAGATCCGTCATGAGATGCCAAAAGTAACTTTTTAATGGAAATTAAAATGCCTATTTACAAATTTTCCTGCAATCAGTGTGGCAAGTTTTTTGATAAAATCCTTCCATACTCAGACATTTCTTCTGTCACTTGTAGTGCATGCAGTAGTCCAAAGGTAAGTAGAGTGTTTTCAGGAGCCAGTAATGCAACTAAACTTGCAACCAGCATTCCTGCCGGGGCACTTTCCGGTGGCTCTTGCAAATCTGGATTTTCTTGACGATGATATCCAGAACCCAGGTTGGGTTTCAAAGTCTTAATTTTTTTATTCGGGGCCTTGATTGTCTTCCGGCTTCCCCAATCACCACACTCTTCTCTAATATCGTTCTGATTTAAACACCGATTTTCGCGAAGCGATTTTAATATAAGAGGTTTCCATGCCTCTTTCTTAAAACATATAGACATATCAGCATGTTACTGATCGTTCAAAGCTGATTTTTAGCAACCAATTCTTATAACGTTTGACTCTTTTATATCGAATTTTCAGCAGTTAAATTGTTCTCAAAACACATATCTGGAGAAAAGACATCTCCTTCGGATAATAATATTATATAGTATTTACAATAATATACGCAAGTCGTAAGATTGAAAGCAATTTCCGTAAACGGCCGATATAATATTTTAAATAATTTATATTGACACAAATAAGCGCCAATGTGTATATAAGGGATATGGCCGATGACAAATTCTTCCTTCATCCAAAACTCGATTGGCAGAGGCGATACGAAGCCTTGAGGGCATCCTTTCTCGAACGGCAGCCAGCCAAGGTCGTCGCAGATCGATATGGTTACTCTGTCGGATATATTCATCTCCTTCGCCACCAGTTCACCCACGATAAGATCGACTTCTCCGAACCGGTTCCTGAACAAAAGGCAAATCGTCGGGGCGTCTCATCCCAGATCAGGGAGAAAATTCGCCAATGGCGTCAACAAAGTCTGTCAGCCGGTGAGATAACCCAACTGCTGTCGGAGGACGGTATCGAGCTATCTGTTCGAACCATCGAACGTATTCTGGCTGAAGAAGGCTTTCCAAAACTCCCCAGACGAACAAAAATCAAAATCGGTGTAACTGTCACCGGCGCCCAAATCCCGGAAGCGTCTCGCGTAAGTAGTGTCGCAGAGATGCAATCAGCTCAATTTGATTGCCCGGCTGGTGGTGTATATCTCTTTGCTCCTTTTATCGAGAAACTGGGTATCGAAAAGATTGTCAGTAAAGCAGGCCTTCCAGGTTCGAAAGTCATAGGGGCCACCAACTATCTTTTGTCTTTCCTGGCCTTGAAGCTATTGGGAACAGAACGCCATTCCCACGCGCCCGTCCATGCTTTCGATCATGGCCTGGGAATTTTTGCCGGATTAAACGTGCTGCCAAAATGCACAGCGATGTCAACCTATTCCTACCAACTGGATAAGGTGCATCTGCAAAAACTTCAAACAGCGTTCGTGCAACAAGCCAATAAACTCGGTCTCTACGATAAGTCGATCATCAATTTGGATTTCCACACCATCCCTCACTTTGGCGACGAGTCGGTCCTTGAAAAGCATTGGGCCGGTGCACGAAATAAAGCCATGAAGGGCGCCTTGACACTCTTTGCTCAAGATGCAAGCTCAAAACTGATCGTCTATACCGCTGCCGATATCCATCGCTCTGAAGCCGATGCCCAGGTTACTACTTTTCTGGCCCATTGGAAAAAGGTCAACCGAGGGCTTCTACCCACCTTTGTGTTCGATTCTCGTTTTACCTCCTACCAGTATCTTTCAGAACTCAATGCCCAGGGAGTACGTTTTATTACCCTGCGTCGCCGTGGCCATAAGCTGCTTAAAAGTATCAATACATTGGAGAAATGGACCAAGATTTCGATTCCACATGCCAAACGCAAATTCCCCAGTCCTCTGGTCCATGTTTCCACGATTACGCTTGCCGGGTACGACGGTCTTTTGCGCCAAGTTATCATCCGAGGCAATGGTCATGAAAAACCGGCTTTTCTGATATCCAATGACTTTGATACTCCCGTTGAACTTCTGGTTGGCAACTATTCTCGCCGGTGGCGTGTGGAAAACGCCATCTCCGAAGCCGTTGACTTTTTCAATCTTAACGCACTATCATCGCCGATACTTGTCAAGGTGCATTTTGATGTCATCATGACCATGATCGCCGATACCCTTTACAATATGCTCGCAGTTAAGTTACGGGGATTCGAGCATTGTGATGCACCGAAGATTTATCGAAATTTTGTCCAGGGAAAGGCGATGGTCAAAGTCAAGGAAAAGCTATTGACTGTTACTTTCCCCCGACGAGCTCATAACCCCATTTTACGGTCCGTTCCATGGCACAATCTGCCGTCAAACTTGTCATGGCTTAACGGCGCTCAGCTCCAGCTTAAGTTCGAATAAAAATCGAAATTCTTATATTGTTTTGACGGTTAAACCTACTGCGAAAATCGGTGTTAAAAATAGATACATGGCAGGTCAGACCATAACATCGGAGAAAGTGAATCAAAATGAAAGCTTTCTTCTACGTCTGGAAAATATTGAATTACTGTTGCACAACGGTAAGTGATAGTATATGATTAATCATGATTAAAAGCTTTAACCATAAAAATTTGCAGAAATTTTTCACAACCGGAAGTACGGCGGGGATAAATAGCAAACATGCCCCCAAATTTGAATTATTCTTACAAGCTCTACATACTGCTATAGAGATTGATGATATGGACATCCCAGGGTGGAGACTCCATTCTTTTAAAGGTGACAAAAAAGGCTTATGGGCAGTTAGTGTAAGCGGAAATTGGCGAGTTGTTTTTGAGTTTAAAGACGGTCACGCTTACGTGGTTAACTACGAAGATTATCATTAAAGAGGTCATATTATGGCTATTCAACAACATAACCCTATTCATCCAGGAGCATTTATAAAAAGGGTGTATCTGGAACCTTTTGATATTGGATCAAATGAGTTTGCCCGAAAACTACAAGTAAGCAGCGGACTTGTCAGCCGGCTACTCAATGGAAAAACTGATGTCTCACCAGCGATGGCATTGAAACTTTCTAAAGTGTTGGGCCGATCTCCTGAGAGCTGGTTGCTGATGCAAGACAATTTCGACCTTTATCAAGCTCGACAAGATGTTGAATTAGACGATTTTGAAGCAATCCGCTTTGCTGTTGCATAAAGAGTGGATTAAAAGGAGATCTAGGCATGGAAATATCCAAATTACAACAACGTGCTAAAGATTGACGGAAAGACAATGGATACATAGGCCTCAAGTTATTAGATGGTTATCGTCAATGGTAAAATACGTCCGGTGCCCCCTATTTCGAAAGTGAAGATTAGTCCAGCTATTATTGAATAGCACACGCAATACTACTATCTGTTCCCAGGTCAGTCAAAAACGGAATCGCGGTATAGCAAAACTCTCCTTTCTGTTCTCTTGGCTTTATACATTGCCGTATCGGCCTTTTTGAAAAGGATGTCTGCCGTTTCTCCATCTGCTGGATATATGGCAATACCGATACTGACTCTAATAGAAATAACAGTCCCCTGAAACTTGAAGGCCTCGGAAATCCCTTTAACAATAACCTCTGCAAGGCGAGTTACGTCGGCTTCTTGCCTGACTTCCAACAACAGGCACACAAATTCGTCACCTCCCCAGCGACTGACCGTGTCTTCTCTGCGGGTGGCAGACTTTAAACGGTCTGCCACCGTGAGCAGCACCTTGTCTCCCAGATCATGACCATAGGAGTCGTTAATGTTCTTGAAATTGTCGATGTCCATAAACAGGACGGCGAGTTTCCAACCATGCCGTTTTGCCTGGATTAACCCATGATCAAGGTGCTCTTTAAATAAGACACGATTCGGCAGACCTGTGAGCGCGTCATGAAGCGCAACTTTTCGTGATTTTTCTTCTTTGGCCTGGGATTTCGATAAATCGTCGCGCACGTCGACTAGATCGTTCTTCATATCAGAGAGTTCGGTTTCGATTACTAATCGTTCAACCACCTCTTTCGCAAGTTCGGTGTTGACCTGATGTAAATCGTCTGCGGCTTTCGCCACTTTATACTCGACCTCTTTGTTCTGAGTGATGGCCTCTTTGATGATCTGAACAGGTATCTTGTCTTCTTTTCCCTGCTTGAGAATTTCTTTCACCGAAGTGAGTTCTTTTGCAGCCTGCTTGACAGTTTCTTTGATCTTCTCATTTCGGTTAATGACACGATCAAGCGAAGCATTCTTGTCGGGCAGGGTTTTTTTCAGATCTTTTGATTTTGATTTCATAATGTATTTT